>NZ_BAAAPF010000039.1:0-34815 GCF_039531005.1 Streptomyces synnematoformans | reverse complement strand
CGCCCGCGCGCCGGCGGCCCGCGGGCCCGGGCCGGGCAGCCCGATGCCGCCCGGCCGTGTCTCGGTCGCCGGGCGGCGGGTTCCGGTGTGCCCCGTGCGGTGTGTGCCGTGCGCCGGCCCGCCCGGGCCGGCGCCGTTCGGGGCGCTCATTCCGGCACCCGCAGGCGGTCCGCGACGGCGAGCAGTTCGCGCCACTGGTCGGCGAGCCCGGGCGGGCCGCCGTCCGGGTCCTTGAAGAAGAACCCGAGGCCCGGCACCGGCCCCGTCATCCCGGCCTCGTGGGCGCGGGCGACGATCCGGACGAGGTCGAGGACCAGCGGCGCGGCGAGCGCGGAGTCGCAGCCCTGCCAGATGGTCTGGAGCACCATGCGGGTGCCGAGGAAGCCGTCGAAGACGACGTGGTCCCAGGCGGTCTTCCAGTCGCCGAGTGCGGGGACGTCGTCGATGTGCACCTCGCCGTCGACGCCGGCGCCGAGGGAGTCGGCGAGGACGCGCTCCTTGCCGACGTTCTTGGCCGCCGCGGCGGCCGGGTCGCCGGCGAGGTTGGCGCCGTCGCCGCCGCCGAGGAGGTTGGTGCCGGACCAGGCGCGTACCTCCAGCGCCCGCTGCAGGAACATCGGCGCCAGCACCGAACGCAGCAGCGTCTGCCCGGTCTTGCCGTCGCGCCCGGCGTAGGGCACGCCGGCGGCGGCGGCCTGCTCGTGCAGCCGCGGGTGGTGCAGGCCGGTGGAGGGGGTGAAGTTCACGTACGCGCAGCCGGCCCTGAGGGCGGCCGCGGCGTAGCAGGACGAG
This sequence comes from Streptomyces synnematoformans, assembly GCF_039531005.1. Taxonomy (NCBI): domain Bacteria; kingdom Bacillati; phylum Actinomycetota; class Actinomycetes; order Kitasatosporales; family Streptomycetaceae; genus Streptomyces; species Streptomyces synnematoformans. The sequence goes on along the minus strand of NZ_BAAAPF010000039.1, from coordinate 34,023 downwards.
GCGGGCAGCGCGTCGTCCGCGGCGACCGGCTCGGTGGAGGCGACGTTGACGACGACGACGCGGGCGAGGTTGCGGCGGCGGGCGAAGTCGGCGATGTCGGCGGCGTACGAGGAGATCAGCGACTCCTCGTCGTACGGCTCGCCGGGCGCCGGCCCGCCGTTGCGTATCTCCTCGTCGGCGGCGGCGAGTTCGGCGCCGACTGCGGCGGGCAGCCCGTGCGGGAGCACGCCGCCGGCGGCGAGTTCCTCCGCGCGCTTGGGCAGGGGGGTGCTGGCCACGTCGTGGCCGCCGAAGACCAGCCGGCCCGGGGCCGGCAGCCCGCAGCCGGCGAAGGGCGGGGTCTCGGTGACCAGGCCGGCGGCGGGGTGGAGTCCGGCGGCCAGCGCGGCGCAGCCGGTGATCACGGTCGTGGCGACGGAGCCGCGGGCGCCGACGAGCCAGACGCCGGTATCGGGGGTCACCGGGTTCGCCGGTCTCGGCAGGGTGTCTTGTGGATTGACCGTCACGGCTGCTGCCTCCCACGTGTGTTCAGTTCAGTACACGGTGCCCGCGGGCGGGGGGTGTCGTGACCCCCCGCCCACGGCGTTCACGGGAGATCCTTCACCCTGATGTTGCGGAACGACACCTGGTCGTCGTCACCGTGGTTCTGGATCCCGATATGTCCCTCCGCAAGGCTGCGGACGGGGTCGGTGTTGGTGAAATCGTTGATCTTCACGTCGTTGAGCCAGACCTCCAGGTGCTCGCCCTCGACGCGCAGTTCGAAGGTGTTCCACTCCCCCGGCGGGTTGAGCGCCTTGTCGCGCGCGGCGATGTCGGCGGACTGGAAGCCGTAGACGGCACCGGTGGTCTTGTCCGGGGTGTCCGTGGCGTCGATCTGGATCTCGTAGCCGTTGTTCACGGCCGACCAGGGGTCATCGGACGGCGGGAAGCCGATGAAGACGCCGGAGTTGTCGTCGCCCGCCATCATCCAGTCGAGCTTCAGGGAGTACGAGGTGAACTTCCTGGCCTCGTACCAGAGCATGCCCATGCCGCCTTCCGAGGTCAGAATGCCGTCCTCCAGGCGGAACGATCCCGGTCCGGCCTGCTTCCATCCCTCCGTGGAGGTGCCGTCGAAGATCGGAGTGTAGTCGGTTTCGCCAGAACCGCAGTCCGACTCGGCGACCCCCGCTGCGTACAGGATGCCGCCGAGCAGATGCATGCGGAACTCGGGCTCCGCGAAGGACTCCTTCGTGTGCCCGCCGCCGGTGTAGAAGGCCCGGCCGCCCTCGTACGTCTGGTACCAGGCGATGGGGTGGTCCTCGCCCATGTTGCCGCCGCTGTACGAGTCCTCGTCGAGGGTGGCCAGGACGTGCACCTGTCCGCGCGGGTTGGTGCGGTAGTTGTACCACTCGTCGATGCGTACCCACTCGGCGTCCAGGTGGGCCGTGGCGGGGTGGTTGCGGTCCTCGACCTTGACCGTCGCCTGCGGGGTCCCCGGCGGATGCGAGTCAAAGTACGCGCCGACCAGGCCGCCGTAGAACGGCCAGTCGTACTCGGTGTCGGCGGCCGCGTGGACGCCGACGTAGCCGCCCCCGCCGCGCACGTAGTCCTCGAAGGCGCGCTGCTGGGCGCCGTTGAGGACGTCGCCGGTGGTGGAGAGGAAGACGACGGCGTTGTACTGCTGGAGGTGGCCCGGCGTGAACGCGCCGGAGTCCTCGGTGGCGTCGACGGTGAAGCCGTTGTCGGCGCCGAGTTGCCGGATGGCCGCGATGCCGTCCGGGATGGAGTCGTGGCGGAAACCCGCTGTCTTGGAGAAGACGAGGATGCGCTCGCCGTCGCGCTTCTTCGCGGGCCGTTCTGCGCGGGCGACGGACGGGTTGATGGCCACTGCGCCGATCACCGCGGCCGCAGCGCCGATCACCGATCGCCTGGAAGCTGTCATCTCGGATCGCTCCTTGAGTATGAGGGAGGCCCCGCCGGCGTGGGGTCCGGCGGGGCCCGGCTTGTCAGCCTGTGGTGAGGGTGAAGTCGTCCACGTCGTACAGCGCACCCGTGCCGCTGCCGGCGAAGACGAGGTAGAGCGCGGTGGTGCCGTCCGGGGCGCCCGACAGGGGTGCCGTGACGTCCTGGAACGTGTCCCATCCGCCGGTGACCGGCACCTCGGTGGAGCCGAGGAGCGTCCCGTCGGGGGCGCCCGCACGCACTTCGAGGGTGCCGCCGCTGCCGGCGGAGGAGATCCGGGCGGTCATCCGGGTGGCGTCCGACAGCGCCCAGGGTTCGAAGGCGATCCAGTCGCCGGCGTTGATCTCGCCGACCGTCCTGCCGCCGTGGGCCGCCGGCTTGTTCTGCGGCGCGACGCCCCGGGAGCTGTCGTAGTGCTCGGCCTGGCGGTGCCGGGGCTGCAGCTTGGCCTGGTCGGTCCCGGTCAGGGCGCCTTGGCCGCCGCCTCCGCCGTCGGTGTACGTGGCGGTGAGGCCGCCGTAGAGGTTGGCGTCGGGGTCGTGCTCGCCGTCGGCGGCGGTCTTCAGGGTGCCGCTGCAGCCGTGGACGGCGGTCAGCTCGTGGCCGTGGGAGTCGTGGCCGAGGAGGTAGGCGACCCGGACCCCGGAGCAGTCGACGGTCCCGTCCTCCGGGTCGGTGACGGTGACCTCGAAGGGCACGTCGTCGCCGAAGGAGAAGGACTGGCCGTCCCGCGGCAGGTCCAGGGTCACGGTGGGCGCGGTGTTGCCGACGGTGATCTGCACGTTGGCGCTGCCGGTGCGGCCGCCGGGGTCGGTGGCGGTGAGGGTGACGCGGTAGGTGCCGTTCTCGGCGTACGTGTGCGCGGGGTGGGGCTGGTCGGAGGTGGCGCCGTCGCCGAAGTCCCAGGCGTACGTCAGCTCGGTGCCGTCGGGGTCGGTGGTGCCGTCGGAGGAGAACCGGACGGCCAGGGGGGCCTGCCCGGAGGTGACGTCGGCGGCGGCCTCGGCGACCGGGGAGGCGCCGCCGGTCATGTTCTCGATGCGGTAGAGGGCGGAGTTCTCGTCGCCGCCGAAGTAGCCGGTGCCGTAGTCGAGGACGTAGAGGGCGCCGTCGGGGCCGAAGTCCATGTCCATCACCTGGGTGCCGGTCCAGGGGAAGTCGTTGATGGACCGGACCCCGCCGGAGCCGTCGCCCGTGATGTTCTTGATCCACTGGCGGCCGAACTCGCCGGCGAAGAAGTCGCCCTCGTACGCGTCGGGGAAGGCGACGGCGGAGCCGGGGTCGACCTCGTCCCGGCGGTAGACCGGGCCGGCCATCGGCGACTCGGAGCCGCCTCCGAACTCGGGGACGGAGTCGCCGTCGTAGGGGATCCAGGCGGGCTGGGCGGGGGGCAGCTCGGTCAGGCCGGTGTTGTGCGGCGAGTCGTTGACGGGAGCGCCGCAGTCGAACGCGCCGCCGGAGGTCTCCGAGGCGAAGTCGTAGTCGACGTAGGCGTCGCCCGCGCCGGTGCAGTACGGCCAGCCGAAGTTCCCGGGCTCGGTGATCCGGTTGAACTCGACCTGGCCGCCGGGGCCGCGGCTGCCGCTCGCGGCGCCCGCGTCGGGGCCGTAGTCGCCGAGGTAGACGGTGCCGGTGGCCTTGTCGACGCTCATCCGGAACGGGTTGCGGAAGCCCATGGCGTAGATCTCGGGCCGGGTCCTGTCGGTGCCGGGCGCGAAGAGGTTGCCGGCCGGGATGTCGTACGAGCCGTCGGCGTTGACCGTGATCCGCAGCACCTTGCCGCGCAGGTCATTGGTGTTGGCGGCGGACCGCTGGGCGTCGAACGCCGGGTTGCGGTCGGCCCGTTCGTCGATGGGCGTGTAGCCGTCGGAGGCGAACGGGTTGGTGTCGTCACCGGTGGACAGGTACAGGTTGCCCTCGGCGTCGAAGTCGATGTCACCGCCGACGTGGCAGCACAGGCCCCGGGAGGCCGGCACGTCGAGGATCCCCTGCTCGCTGCCCCGGTCCAGGGTGCCGTCCTCGTTCAGCACGAAGCGGGACAGCCGGTTCACCCCGTCGAAGGGCTCGAAGTCGGCGGGGGTGCCCGTCTCGGGGGCGCCGCCCACGGGGGTGTCGAGGGGCGGGGCGTAGTAGAGGTAGATGAAGCGGTTCTGCTCGAATCCGGGGTCGACGCCGACGCCCTGCAGCCCCTCCTCGTCGTTGGCGTACACCTCCAGCTTGCCGGCGACCTTCGTCGTACCGGCGGCGTCCGTCAGCCGCAGCGTGCCGTCGCGCGAGGTGTGCAGGACCGCGCGGTCGGGCAGCACGGCCATGGTCATGGGCTCGCCCGTCTCGGGCTCGCCCTTGGCCAGCGTCACCTGCTGGAACTCCGCGGCGGCGGGACCGTCGTGGCCGGGCTGCGCGGACCCGCTGGCGGACGTGCCCAGCACGACGGCGGGGACGGCCAGCAAGGCGGCCGCCGCCGTCGCGACGGTTCTCCGGACTCTTCTGGTGCGCACCTGATCTCTCCTGCCGAGAGTGGGGGGTTTATGTCAGGGACATCACAGGAACGTAACCGCCTTTTGCAGCATAGAGAAGTCCTTTGACAGGAACTTCAGTTATCTTCATCCTTGATGGGGACAAAGTGCTCTCCAGACATGCCGGAGCGGCCGGGCGGCAGCACCCGCCGGGCCCCGCTCCCCGCCGAGACGGCGGTCAGTCGCCGCCGAAGGCGGCGTCGAACGACGTCTGCGGCGGCTCGAAGTCGAGGGCCTTCAGCGCCCGCAGCGCCTCGGGGGCGCCCTGCAGCCGGTCCATGCCGGCGTCCTCCCACTCCACCGAGATCGGCCCTTCGTAGCCGATCGAGCGGAGCATCCGGAAGCAGTCCTCCCACGGCACGTCGCCGTGGCCGACCGAGACGAAGTCCCAGCCGCGCCGCGGGTCGCCCCAGGGCAGGTGCGAGCCCAGCCGGCCGTTGCGGCCGTCCAGCCGCTTGCGGGCCTCCTTGCAGTCGACGTGGTAGATGCGGTCCTTGAAGTCCCACAGGAACCCGACCGGGTCGAGGTCCTGCCAGACGAAGTGGCTGGGGTCGAAGTTCAGCCCGAACGCGGGCCGGTGGCCGACCGCCTCCATCGCCTGGTGCGTCGTCCAGTAGTCGTACGCGATCTCCGACGGGTGCACCTCGTGTGCGAAGCGCACGCCCTCGGCGTCGAACACGTCCAGGATCGGGTTCCAGCGGTCGGCGAAGTCCTGGTAGCCGCGCTCGATCATGTGCGGCGGCACCGGCGGGAACATCGCCACCAGGTGCCAGATCGACGAGCCGGTGAAGCCGATGACGGTGTCCACGCCGAAGGCCGCGGCGGCCCGCGCCGTGTCGGACATCTCGGCGGCGGCCCGCTGCCGGACGCCCTCGGGCTCGCCGTCGCCCCAGATGCGGGCGGGGAGGATGGCCTGGTGGCGCTCGTCGATGGGGTTGTCGCAGACCGCCTGGCCGACCAGGTGGTTGGAGATCGCCCAGCACTTCAGGCCGTACTTCTCCAGCAGCTGGTGCCGGCCGTCGAGGTAGCCGGGCTCGTGCAGGGCCTTGTCCACCTCGAAGTGGTCGCCCCAGCAGGCGAGTTCGAGGCCGTCGTAGCCGAATTCGCGGGCCAGCCGGCAGACCTCCTCCAGGGGGAGGTCCGCCCACTGGCCGGTGAACAGGGTGAAGGACCGGGGCATCGTGCGCTGCCTCTTTCTCCGGAGTGCCTCCGGGGGTGATCGGCTGATCCGGGTCGGGTCAGGCCTCGTCGGACTGGGCTACGGGCGTGAAGACCGCGTTCTTCTCCGCGCTCTCCTCCACGGCCGCCAGCACCCGCTGCACCTGCAGCCCGTCCGCGAAGGACGGCGCGGGCTGCGCGCCGGCGGCGATGGCGTGGACGAGGTCGCGGGCCTGGTGGACGAAGGTGTGCTCGTACCCGAGCCCGTGGCCCGGCGGCCACCACGCCTCCAGGTACGGGTGCTCCGGCTCGGTGACCAGGATGCGGCGGAAGCCCGCGGTCTCGGCCGGCTCCGCGTGGTCGTGGAACTCCAGCTCGTTGAGCCGCTCCAGGTCGAAGGCGAGCGAGCCCGCCTCGCCGTTCAGCTCCACCGACAGGGCGTTCTTACGGCCCGACGCCATCCGGCTGACCTCGAAGGAGGCCAGCGCCCCGGAGGACGTCCGGCCGGTGAACAGGGCCGCGTCGTCCACCGTGACCGGGCCGCGTTCGCCGCCGCCGGCCGCCGCGCCGGAGAGCCCGGCCGCCGCCGACGGCAGCGGGCGCTCCTTGACGAACGTCTCGGTCTGCGCCGAGACGCCCACCAGCGGCTCGCCGGTGAGGAACTGGGCCAGGTCGACGATGTGCGCGCCGAGGTCGCCGAGCGCCCCGGAGCCCGCCTTCTCCCGCTGCATCCGCCAGGCGAGCGGGAACTCCGGGTCGACGAGCCAGTCCTGCAGGTACGTCACACGCACGTGCCGCAGCGCACCCAACCGGCCGCGGGCGATCAGCTCCCGCGCGTACGCCAGGGCCGGCACCCGGCGGTAGTTGAACCCGACCATGGCCAGCTGGCCGCGCTCCCGCGCCCGGGCCGCCGCGTCGGCCATCGCCTCGGCCTCGGCGACGGTGTTGGCGAGCGGCTTCTCGCACAGCACGTGCTTGCCCGCCTCCAGCGCGGCGACGGCGATCTCCGCGTGGCTGTCGCCCGGCGTGCACACGTCGACGAGCTGCACGTCGTCCCGGGTGATGAGCCGGCGCCAGTCGGTCTCCGTGGCGGCCCAGCCCAGCTTGCGGGCCGCGGTGGCCACCTTGTCCTCGTCGCGGCCGCAGACCGCGGCCATGACGGGGTGCAGCGGAAGGTCGAAGACCCGGGCGGCGGTACGCCAGCCCTGCGAGTGGGCCGCCCCCATGAACGCGTAGCCGACCATGCCGACGCCCAGCGCGGGTGCGGTCGTGTCGTGGGACATAGAACTCCTTGTCAGTAGGCTGCTTCCGGCGCGCCGCAGTCTCTTTCCCTACTCCTTCAGGGGCGTGCGGCTCCTGGCGCTGGAATACCCGTCAGTTGAAGCCGGTCGGCAGGTACTGGTCGATGTTCTCCTTGCTCACGACGGCGGAGTAGAGCGTGATCGACGCCGGGATCTCGAACTCGGCCATGCCCGAGACGCCCTTCTGCTGGCCGAGGGCGCGCGCCAGGTCGATCGCGGAGGCGGCCATCGTCGGCGGGTACAGGACGGTGGCCTTGATCACCGAGTCGTCCGCCTTGATGGAGTCCATCACCGCCTTGGAGCCGGCGCCGCCGACCATGAAGAACTCGTCGCGGCCCGACTGGTCGATGGCCCGCTTGACGCCCACGCCCTGGTCGTCGTCGTGGTTCCAGATCGCGTCGAACTCCGGCACGGCCTGCAGCAGGTCGGACATCTTGCGCTGGCCGGACTCGACGGTGAACTCGGCGGCCTGCCGGGCCACCTTCTCGACGTTGGGGTAGTTCTTCAGCGCGTCGTCGAAGCCCGCCGTGCGCTGCTGGGTCAGCTCCAGGTTGTCGAGCCCGGCCAGCTCCACGACCTTCGCGTTCTTCTTGCCCTTGAGCTGCTCGCCGATGAAGCGGCCGGCGTTCAGGCCCATGCCGTAGTTGTCGCCGCCGATCCAGCAGCGGTACGCCTGCGGGTCGTCGAAGATCCGGTCGAGGTTGACCACGGGGATGCCCGCCCGCATGGCCTTCAGCCCGGCCTGCGTCATCGCCTTGCCGTCGGCCGGCAGGATGACCAGGACGTCGACCTTCTTGTTGATCAGGGAGTCGACCTGGCCGATCTGGGTGGCCGTGTCGTTGGACCCCTCGGTGATGTCGAGGGTGACGTCCTCGTACGTCTTCGCACGCGAGCGCGCGTTGTCGTTGATGGCGTTGAGCCAGCCGTGGTCGGCCTCGGGACCGGCGAAGCCGATGGTCACCGGCTTGCCCGGCTTGTCGTCCGAGACGTTCGCCTGCTGCTGCTGCGAGCTGTTGTCGTCGTCGCCGTCGTCATTGCTGGTGCAACTGGTCAGGAAGGCGGCCGCCGAGACACCGGCGGCGCCGAAGAGCATGTTTCTACGGCTGAAAGGCGATTCGGGCATGTGGGTGCGACCCTTCATTGCGTCGAGGACTTGCGCGAGGTCTGGTGCTGGATGAGGACGGCGGCGACGATGATCGCCCCCTTGGCGATATCCTGGACCGCGCTCTGTACGTTGTTGAGGGCGAACAGGTTCGTAATGGTGGTGAAGACGAGCACGCCCAGCACGGAGCCGATGATGGTGCCCCGGCCGCCGCTGAGCAGGGTGCCGCCGATGATCGCGGCGGCGATGGCGTCCAGTTCGTACAGGTTGCCGTTGGTGTTCTGGCCAGAGCCGCTGAGAGCGATGAGCATGAACGCCGCGATGCCGCAGCACAGGCCGGACAGGACGTACAGCAGCAGCCGCTGCCGCTTGACGTCGATGCCGGCGAGCCGGGCGGCCTCGGGGTTCCCGCCGACCGCCACGGTGCGGCGGCCGAAGGTGGTGCGGTTGAGCACCACCCAGCCCAGGGCGGCGACCCCGAGGAAGATGAGCACCAGCGGCGGGACGCCGAGGATGCGGTTGTCCGCCGCCATGAGGTCCAGTACCGCCTGGACCTCGACGATCTGCGTCCCGCCGTCGCTCATCTGCTCGGCGAAGCCGCGCGCGGAGGCGAGCATGGCGAGCGTGGCGATGAACGGCACCAGCTTGCCGTACGCGATGAGCACCCCGTTGACCAGCCCGCAGCCGATGCCCACGGCGACGGCGCAGAAGAGCATCCCGCCCAGGCCGTAGTCCTGGGTGGCCTGTGTCGTCGCCCAGACCGAGGCGAGGGCGACGATGGCGCCGACCGACAGGTCGATGCCGCCGCCGATGATGACCAGCGTCATGCCGATGGTGACGACGCCGATCGCCGACGACTGGACGAGGATGAGCCGGACGTTGTCGACGTCCAGGAACTGGTCGGGCTTGGTGATGGCGCCGATGGCGGCCAGGACGCCGAGGACGCCGAGCAGCGCCACCAGTCTGAGGTCCACGTGACTCTGCCAGCCGGCCGCCGGGCCGTTCCCCTTCGGCTTCTCCGGCGCCGGGGCGGGAAGCGCGTCCGATTTGCTCAACACTTACGAGGTCCCTTCCATGACGAGGTCGAGCACCCGGTGCTCGTCGAGATCCCGGGCCGGGGCGGTGTGCACGACCCGGCCCTCGCGCAGCACGAGGACCCGGTCGGCGAGGCCGAGGACCTCGGGGAGTTCGCTGGAGACGAGCAGGACCGCGACGCCTTCGTCGGCGAGCCTGCGGATGAGCGCGTACAACTCGGCGCGGGCGCCGACGTCCACGCCGCGGGTCGGCTCGTCCAGCAGCAGCACCCGGCACTCGCGCAGCAGCCAGCGCGCGAGCACCGCCTTCTGCTGGTTGCCGCCGGAGAGCGTGCGGATGAGGGCGTCGGGGTTGTCGGGGCGCAGCGACAGGTCGCGTACGGCCTCGCGGGTCGCGGACCGCTCCCCCGACCGGTCCAGCCAGCCGCCGGTGGAGAAGCGGGGGAGGGAGGAGATGGAGACGTTGCGGCTGACGGACTCCGTCATCAGCAGCGCCTGTGCCTTGCGCTCCTCGGGCGCCAGCCCGACGCCCGCCTTGACGGCGGCGGTGACGCTGCCGGGGCGCAGCTGCCGGCCGCCGACGAGCACGCGTCCCGCGGTCGGCTTGCGGGCGCCGAAGACGGTCTCCAGGATCTCCGAGCGGCCCGAGCCGACGAGGCCCGCGAGGCCGACGATCTCGCCCGGGGCGACCTCCAGGTCCACCGGCGCGAACTCGCCCTTCCTGGTGAGCCCTTCGAGGGTGAGCACGGGCTCCTTGCCGGCGCCCGGCGCCTCCGGCCGCTCGGGGAAGACGTGCGCGACGTTGCGGCCGGTCATGAGGGTGACGATCTCGTTGGTGGACGTGCTCTGCGCCGGCAGCCCGCGGGAGACGGCGCGGCCGTCCTTCAGGACGGTGACGCGGTCGCCGATGCGGCGGATCTCCTCCAGCCGGTGGGAGATGTAGATGACGGCGACGCCCTGCGCCGTGAGGTCGGCGACGATGCGGAAGAGGTTGTCGACCTCGTCGGGGTCGAGGGCGGCGGACGGCTCGTCCATGACGATGAGCTTCACGTCGTGGGAGAGCGCCCTGGCCATGGAGACGACCTGCTGGCCGGCGGCGGAGAGGTTGCCGACGATGGTGCTCGCGGAGATCTCCGGGTGGCCGAGCCGGGCCAGCAGGTCCTGGGCGGCGCTGTGCGCCTCGCGGGGCTTGATGAACCCGCCGGAGGAGCGCTCGTGGCCGAGGAAGACGTTCTCCGCCACCGACACGTGCATCACCAGGTCGAGTTCCTGGTAGATGGTGGCGATGCCGAGCCGCATCGCGGCCACCGGCGACTTCAGCTCGGTCTGCGCGCCCTGCCAGACGATCGTGCCCTCGTCGGGCTGGTGGGCGCCGGCCAGGACCTTGATGAGGGTGGACTTGCCGGCGCCGTTCTGGCCGAGCAGGCAGTGCACCTCGCCGGCCTCGACGTCGAGGTCGACGCCGTCGAGCGCGCGGACGCCGGGGAAGGACTTCGTGATCCCCGTCATGGTGAGCAGGGGTGTGGCCGGTGCGGGCGGCGTATCGGACGTGGGCGCCATGTACGGATCTCCTCGGCGGTGCTCCACCTGCGTCTGCGCGCGGGGCGGGCAGGGTGGAGCGCAAACGGGCGGGTTCACCGGGTGGTGCGATGCGGTGCGGGTGTACGTGGTCGGAGGGCAGCGGGGTCGTGCGGGCCTGCGGGTGGTGCTGCGGTACTGCTGCGGTCGTGCGGGTGGTGCTGCGGGTGGTGCGCGGTGTCCGCGCCCGGTGTCAGGCGGGCGAGAACAGGTGGTCGCTGGTGAGCCGGGCCGCGCCGATCACGCCCGCGGTGGGCCCCAGTTCACCGAGCACGATGGGCAGGTTGCCGGTCGCCAGCGGCAGCGACTGGCGGTACACCTGGGTGCGGATGGCGGCGAGCAGCGTGTGGCCGAGGCCGGTGACGCCGCCGCCGATGACCACGAGCCCCGGGTTGAAGAAGCTGACCAGGCCGGCGATGACCTGGCCGGTGCGGGTGCCGCCCTCGCGGATGAGGTCCAGCGCGACCGCGTCGCCGGCCGTCGCCGCCGCGGCGACGTCCCGGGCGGCCAGCTCACCGCCCTCGTCCAGCCGGGCGGCCAGTTGGGCGGAGCGGCCCTCGCGGGCGGCGTTCTCGGCGTCCCGGGCGAGGGCCGAGCCGCCGAAGTACGCCTCCAGGCAGCCGCGGTTGCCGCAGGCGCACGGGCGCCCGTCCACCTCCACCTGGATATGGCCGATGTCGCCGGCGCTGCCGTTCGTACCGCGGTAGACCTCGCCGCCCACGACGACGCCGCAGCCGATGCCGGTGCCGATCTTGACGTAGAGGAAGTCCCGTACGGCACGGGCGACGCCGGCGTGCTGCTCGCCCTGGGCCATGATGTTCACGTCGTTGTCGACCATGACCGGGCAGCCCAGCTCCTGGCTGAGGGCCTCGCGGACCGGGAAGCCGTCCCACCCGGGCATGATCGGAGGTGCGACGGGCACACCTTCGGGGAAGCGGACGGGACCCGGGACGCCGATGCCGGCGCCGTCGAAGCCCTCCGCCACCCCGGAGGCGCGGAGCTTGGCCGCCATCGCCAGCGCCTGCTCGAAGACCGCGACGGGGCCTTCGCGCACGTCCATGGGCTGGGTCAGGTGGCCGAGCACCTCCAGCTCGGCATTGGTGACCGCCACGTCGATGGAGGTGGCGCCGATGTCGACGCCGAGGAACCGCAGCGAGGGGGCGAGGCGGATGTTGTGCGACCTGCGACCGCCCCGGGAGGCGGCGAGGCCGTCGGCGACCACGAGCCCGGTCTGCAGCAGGCGGTCGATCTCGACCGCCAGCTTGGAGCGGGACAGTTCCACCTGGTCGCCGAGCTGCGCCCGGGAGTTCGGGCCGCCGTCACGCAGCAGACGGAGCAGTCGCGCCTGGTGCGCGTTCGCGGGCCGAGCTGTCATGCGCCTCACGCCACTCCTCCCCGCCCTCGCGTACGTCGTCCTCGTACGCCGTCGTCGGCTTTCCACGGGGAACGTAGCAGTGGTTGGCCACCGAGGGAAGAAGTTCTGCAGGAATCGGTATCTACTTTCTCCACCATCAGGACAAAGATGGGGTACCCATCGACGGCGTACGCTGGCCGGCATGGGTCGGGTGACGGAGCGGCGTCCGGTGGTACGGGTCCGGGGCGGGCGCGTGGACCGGCGCGCGGACACCCTGGTCGCGGAGGAGCCGCTGGAGATCAGGCTGAGCGGGCGGCCCCTGGCCGTCACCATGCGCACGCCCGGCGACGACTTCGCGCTGGCGGCCGGGTTCCTGGTGAGCGAGGGCGTCCTGGCGCGCGGCGAGGAGCTGGCGTCGGTGACGTACTGCGCGGGCGCGACGGCCGGCGCGGCGGACGGGAACACGTACAACGTGGTGGACGTGCGCCCGGCCGCGGGCGTGGTACTGCCGCAGATCACCCTGGAGCGGAACGTCTACACGACGTCGTCGTGCGGACTGTGCGGCAAGGCGAGCCTGGACGCGGTCCGCACCACCACCCGCTGGCCGCTCGCCGGCGACGACGGCATGCGGCTCACGCCCGGTGTGCTGGCCGCGCTGCCCGAGAGGCTGCGCGCCGGGCAGCGCGTCTTCGACCGCACCGGCGGCCTGCACGCCGCCGCCCTGTTCACCCCGGACGGCGAACTGCTCGACCTGCGCGAGGACGTGGGCCGCCACAACGCCGTCGACAAGCTCGTCGGCCGCGCCCTGCAGCAGGACCGGCTCCCGCTGGCCGGCACCGTGCTGATGGTCTCCGGCCGCGCCTCCTTCGAACTGGCGCAGAAGGCGGCGATGGCCGGGATCCCGGTCCTGGCCGCGGTCTCCGCGCCGTCCTCGCTGGCCGTCGACCTCGCCGCCGGGACCGGCATGACACTGGTCGGCTTTCTGCGCGGCGACACCATGAACGTGTACGCGGGCGAGCGGCGCATCGCGTTCGGCTGACCGGCCGGGCACCCCGCGCGCCGGTGCCTGGGGGCCGGGTGCCCGCACCCCGTGCTCCCGCGTCGGCAGCCCCCGCAGGAGCACGTCGGGAAGGTGCCGGGCCGACCGCGGGTAGACAGTGTCCACCTCGGTGGTAGACACTGTCTACCATGACGGCGGACACCCGCGCGCGCCTGCTCCAGGCGGCGCTCGAACTGCTCGACGAGCGAGGCGTCGAGGCCCTCACCCTGCGCGCCATCGCCCGGCGCTGCGGCGTCTCCCACGGCGCGCCGCTCAAGCACTTCCCGCACCGCGCGGCGCTGCTGTCGGCGGTCGCCACCCAGGGGTTCCACGAGCTGCAGGAGTGGGCCGGCGAGGCGCTGGCCGGGCTGCCGCCGGACGCGAGCCCCGCCCGGCGGCTGCGCACGGGCACGCGCGCGTACGTGGAGTACGCGGTGGCCCGGCCCGCGATGTTCGCGCTGATGTTCCGGCGGGACCTGCTCGACCCGCGCGACCGCGAGCTGGCCCGCGCCTCGCTCGGCGGCTTCGACAACCTCGTCCGCCTCGTCGAGGCCCGGCAGGCCGAGGGCTGGCGGGCCGACGCCGACCCGCGGCTGCTCACCGGCGCCCTGTGGTCCGCCATGCACGGCACCGCCGAGCTGTGGTCCTGGGGCTCCCTGCCGCTGGCCACCGGCGCGGCGACCATCGACGACGTTCTCGACGGCCTCTGCGGGGCGTTCGAGATCGGCCCACCCACCGCACGACGAAAGCGAACCACGCCATGACCACCACCCCTCCCCCGGACTTCGACCGCGAGACCGCCGTCCACGCGCAGCCGGGCGCGCCCGGTTCGTACGACGCGGACCTGCCCGGCGCGTGGAAGGTCGGCCAGGGCATCAACGGCGGTGTGCTGCTGGCCGTGACGGCCCGCGCCCTGTCCGCCGAACTCGGCACCGCCCACGGCGACCGCCCGGACGGCCACCCCGACCCGCTGTCGGTCTCCGCGTACTACCTCTCCGCCGCCGCCGCGGGCCCGGCGGTCGTCCGCACCGAGACCGTCCGCCGCGGCAACTCCGTCTCCCACGGCGGCGCGGAGCTGCTCCAGCAGGAGGAGCCCGGCGCCGGCCCGGTGGCCCGGCTGCGGGTGCTGGCGGCGTACGGAAACCTCGACGACCAGGCCGGCAGCGTCCTGGCCGACGCCGGCCTGACCGCCGCGAAGCCGCCGGCGCTCGCGCCCGTGGAGCAGTGCATAGGCAGCGACGCGGCGCCGGCGGAGTTCCGCGCGGAGTCCCCGATGCTCGGCCGCGCCGACCTGCGGCTGGACCCGTCGTGCGTGGGCTGGGCGGTCGGCGCGCCGTCGGGGAAGGGCGAGATGAAGGGCTGGTTCCGGCTGCCGGAGGACCGCGCCCCGGACCCGCTGCTGCTGCTGATGGCGGTGGACGTCCTGCCGCCGGCCAGCTTCGACCTGGGCATGATCGGCTGGGCCCCGACGCTGGAGCTGACGGCCCACGTCCGCGCCCGCCCGGCGCCGGGGTGGCTGCGGGTGGTGCACACGACGCGCAACGTCGCGGGCGGCTACATGGAGGAGGACGCCGAGATCTGGGACTCCGCGGACCGCCTGGTCGCCCAGTCCCGCCAGCTGGCCCGCCTGCCCCGCCGGTCCTGACCCCGGCCGGCGCTGACCCCGGCCGGCGCGGGCGGCGGGCGGCGCGGCGGGGTGTGGGTGCCGTCGGGACAGTGGTACCCATGGCGGCGTGGAGTGGTTTTCGTCCGACGGGTACTGGCTGAGCCGGCTCGTGTTCCAGCGCGGGCTCGCCGTCCTGTATGTCGTCGCGTTCGTCGGCGCGGCGCGGCAGTTCCGGCCGCTGATCGGGGAGCGCGGCATGCTGCCCGTGCCGCGGTTCACCGCGCGGGTGCCGTTCCGGCGGGCGCCGAGCCTGTTCCAGTTGCGGTACTCCGACCGGCTGTTCGCCGCCGTCGCCTGGAGCGGCGCCGCGCTCGCCGCCGCGGTGGCGGCCGGGGCCGCGGACGCCGTGCCGCTGTGGGCCGCGATGGTGCTGTGGGCGGTGCTGTGGGCGCTGTACCTGTCGATCGTCAACGTGGGCCAGGCCTGGTACTCGTTCGGCTGGGAGTCGCTGCTGCTGGAGACCGGCTTCCTCGCCGTCTTCCTCGGCAACGACACCGTGGGGCCGCCGGTGCTGGTGCTCTTCCTGCTGCGCTGGCTGCTGTTCCGGGTCGAGTTCGGCGCCGGGCTGATCAAGATGCGCGGCGACCGCTGCTGGCGGAACCTGACCTGCCTGTACTACCACCACGAGACCCAGCCGATGCCCGGCCCGCTCAGCTGGTTCTTCCACCATCTGCCCCGGCCCCTGCACCGGGTGGAGACCGCCGCCAACCACGTCGCCCAACTGGGCCTGCCGGTGCTGCTGTTCACCCCGCAGCCCGTCGCCACCTGGGCGGCCGCGGCAATCGTCGTCACCCAGCTCTGGCTGGTGCTCTCCGGCAACTTCGCCTGGCTCAACTGGATCACCATCCTCATCGCGCTGACCGCCGTCGACGGCCGGCTCGTCGCCGGCGTCACGCCGCTGCCCGAGCCGCCGGAGCCCGGCGGCACGCCGGCGTGGTTCGCCGCCGCCGTCCTCGCCGCCACCGCGGTCGTGCTGGCGCTCAGCTGGTGGCCCGCCCGCAACCTGCTCTCCCGGCGGCAGCGCATGAACGCCTCCTTCAACTCCCTGCACCTGGTCAACACCTACGGCGCCTTCGGCAGCATCACCCGCGTACGGCACGAGGTGGTCGTCGAGGGCACGCCCGACATCCGGCCGACCGCGACGAGCGAGTGGCGGGAGTACGGGTTCCGGGGCAAGCCCGGCGATCCGCGGCGGCTGCCGCGGCAGTTCGCGCCGTACCATCTGCGGCTCGACTGGCTGATGTGGTTCGCGGCGCTCTCCCCCGGGTACGCGGAGCGCTGGTTCGGCGCCTTCCTCACCCGGCTGCTCGACGGCGACCGGGACACGCTGCGGCTGCTGCGCCACAACCCGTTCCCGGACCGGCCGCCGGGCGGCGTGCGCGCCCGGCTGTACCGGTACGAGTACACCGACTGGGCGGAGCTGCGCCGCACCGGGGCGTGGTGGCGGCGCGAGTTCGTGCGCGAGTACGCCCCGCCGGTGACCGCCGGGCGGCGGGTGCCGCGCTGACCGGCGCGCGCCTCAGCGCGGGTCCGCGAGCCGCTGCAGCCCCACCACCCGCAGCAGCTCCAGCCGTTCGTACGACTCGCTGCCCGGCCGCGCCGTGTAGACCACGAGGCGCTGGTCGTGCTCCGGGGTCAGCAGCACCTCGCAGTCCAGCTCCAGCAGCCCGACCACCGGGTGGACGAACCGCTTGACGTCCCGGCGCCGCACCGCCACGTCGTGCGCCTCCCACAGTGCCGCGAACTCCGCGCTGCGCGGCCGCAGCCGGCGCACCAGCCCGGCGGCCCGGGGGGCGGAGGGGCGCCGGGCGAGGGTGGCCCGCAGGTCGGCGACGGCGGCGCGGGCGGCGTGGTCGCGGTCCTCGGCGGGCAGGACCGCGCGGGCCGCCGGCTCGGTGAAGAAGTGCCAGACGATGTTGCGCCCGTCCCCCGTGCGGGCCTCGGCGTCCCCGGTCAGCGCCCGGGACATGGCGTTCTGCACCAGCACGTCGCCGAGGTCGCTGAGGACCTGGGCGGGGTTGTCGGTGAGCCGGTCCAGGATCAGCAGCAGGCCGGGCCGCACGAACCCGGTGGCGCCGCGGGCGCGCGGCGGCTCCTCGCCCGCCAGGTGGAACAGGTGGTCGCGCTCGTCGTCGCTCAGCCGCAGGCCGCGGGCGACGGCGGCGAGCATCTGCCGCGAGGGGCGGGAGCCGCGGGCCTGCTCCAGCCGGGTGTAGTGGTCGGCGGACATCCCGGCGAGCTGCGCCACCTCCTCGCGCCGCAGCCCGGGCGTGCGGCGCCGGGCGCCCCGCGGCAGGCCCACGTCCGCGGGGGTGAGGCGGGCGCGGCAGCGGCGCAGGAAGTCGGCGAGTTCGGTGCGGTCCACGCTCCCAGCGTGCCTCGCCGGGCGGGGCGCAGCCAGGGACGGCCGGTCCCCGGACAGGCCCGTCTCTCCCGCGGGGCGCGGCCCGGCCGCACGCTGGCGGCGACGGGGTCCGCACCGGCGGGCCCGCACGACGATGGACCGCATCCGCGGCCCGGGACCGGGAGAGATCATGAGCGTGCTGGTGACGGGGGCGACGGGCAAGGTCGGGCAGCGGTTGGTGCCGCGGCTGCTGCAGTGGACGGGCGGCGGCGGGGTGCGGCTGCTGGTGCGCGACGCCGAGCGGGCCGCGCCCTTCGCCCGGCTCGGCGCGGAGGTCGTCGTCGGCGACCTGCGCGACCCGGGCGACCGGCGCAAGGCGCTGGCCGGCGCGCGGGACGTGGTGCACGTCGCGGCGTCGTTCCGCGGCGTACCGGACGAGGAGGCGTACGCGGTCAACCGGGACGCGACGCTGGCGCTGGGCGAGCAGGCGGCCGCGGAGGGCGTGCGGCGCTTCGTCTTCACCAGCACCAACCTCGTGTACGGCGCCGGGCGCGGCCGGCCCGCCGTGGAGACCGACGAGCCGCGCGCGGACGGCATGCTGACGGGCGCGTATCCGCGGGCGAAGACCGAGGCGGAGCACGGCCTGCTGGCAATGCAGCGCGAGGGCGGCCTCGACGTCCGCGTCGCGCGGCTGGCGTTCGTCTACGGCGAGGGCGACCCGCACATCGAGGAGGCGCTGCCCCTGATGCAGGGCTTCGCGGCGCACCAGCGGCTGCAGATGGTGCACCACGCGGACGTCGGCCAGGCGCTGTGGCGGGTGCTGCGCGCTCCCGACGCGGCCGGACGGGTCTACAACGTCGCCGACGACGCGCCGGTCAGCGTGCTGGAGCTGCTGCAGCTGACCGGCGCGCAGATCCCGGAGGGGATGGCGGAGCGGGCGTCGGACGACCCGTGGCACGGGGTGGTCTCGAACCGGCGGCTCCGGGACGAGCTGGGCTTCCGGCCGCTGTATCCGTCGCTGTGGACCGCCCGGGACGCGGGCGCGCTGTAGCGCGGCCGCGCGGGCCCGGTCCGTACGCGAGCGCCGTCCACGGCGTACGGACCGGGCCCCGCGCTCTCCCCCGCACCGCTCCGCCACGTACTTTCTCCGTCCCCTCCCCGCGTCCCCGCGGACCGCGCCATGCTGGACCGGCAACTCGATTTCCGACGTGCCGCCGGACGTGCGCCCCTCGCAGAGGTTCCGTGCAGAGGTGATGGAGGACCGCAGATCAGCGGGCTTCTCGGGTACGGTCGCCGCGCCGGGCGCCCCACCGTCTGAGGAGAGAAAAGCGTTGCGCGAGTTCACCGTGCCTCCCCTGGCAGATCCGCCGAAGTCGGGGGGGCTGGCGGACGCCGTCTTCCAGCGGGCCGCGCGGGAGCCCGGGCAGATCGCGTTCGCCCGCAAGGTCGACGGCCGCTGGCACGACGTGACCATCGGAACATTCCGCGACGAGGTGCTCGCCCTGGCCAAGGGGCTGCTGGCCGCGGGGCTGCGCTTCGGCGACCGGGTGGGGATCATGTGCAGGACCCGGTACGAGTGGACCCAGCTGGACTTCGCACTGTGGTCGATCGGCGCCCAGGCGGTGCCCGTCTACCCGACCTCCGCCCCCGACCAGGCGTACTGGATGCTGCACGACGCCGGCGCCGTGGCCTGTTTCGTCGAGCACGCGGACCACGCGATGACCGTCGGCTCGGTGATCGACAAGCTGCCCCGGCTCAAGCTGCTCTGGCAGCTCGACGAGGGCGCCGTCGACGAGCTGAGCGCCGCCGGCGCCCACCTGGACGACGACGTGGTCGAGCGGCACCGGCTCGCCGTCACCCCGGACTCCCCCGCCACCGTCATCTACACCTCCGGCACCACCGGCCGGCCCCGCGGCTGCGAGCTGACCCACGCCAACTTCATGGCCGAGGCCGACAACATCCTGCTGCGCTACGCGGCGCTCTTCCGCCCGCACCAGGGCGAGCCCGCCGCCACCCTGCTCTTCCTCCCCCTCGCGCACGTCTTCGGCCGGATGATCGAGGTGACCGCCGTCCGCGGCGGGGTCAAGCTGGGCCACCAGCCGGACCCGTCCGCGCCGGTGCTGCTCGCGGACCTGAAGGCGTTCCGGCCCAGCCTCGTCCTGGCCGTACCGCACATCTTCGAGAAGATCTTCGCCGCCGCCCGCCGCAAGGCCGAGACCGAGGACCGCCTCGCCGCCTTCGACAAGGCCGCCGACGTCGCCGTCCGCTACGCCGAGGCCCGCGAGGAGGCGTCCTTCGGCACCGGCCGCGGGCCGGGCCCGGCGCTGCGGCTGGAGCACCAGGTGTTCGACAGGCTGGTGTACGCCAGGATGCGCGCGGCGCTCGGCGGCCGGGCGCGCTACGTGTTCTCCGGCGGCTCGGCGATGCAGCGCCGGCTCGGGCTGTTCTTCGCCGGCGCGGGCATCCCCGTCATCGAGGGCTACGGCCTGACCGAGTCCACCGCCGCCGCGGTCGCCAACCCGCCCGAGCGCCCCCGCTACGGCACCGTCGGCATCCCCGTCCCGGGCATCACCGTCTACGTCGCCCCCGACGACGAGGTGTGGCTGCACGGCCCGCAGGTCTTCGCCGGCTACGTCGGCGACCGGCCCGGCTCCGAGGCGGCGCCGCGCGACGGCTGGCTGGCCACCGGCGATCTGGGCAGCCTCGACGGGGACGGCTATCTGACGATCACCGGCAGGAAGAAGGAGCTGCTGGTGACGTCGAACGGCAAGAGCGTCTCGCCGCTGCCGCTGGAGGAGCGGGTACGGGCGCACCCGCTGGTCTCGCAGTGCCTGGCGGTCGGCAACGACCGGCCGTACGTCGCGGCGCTGGTCACCCTCGACCCGGACGGCGTGGCGCACTGGCAGCTGATGCGCGGCCGGCCGACGATGACGCCGTCGGAGCTGGTGCGGGACGGGGAGCTGGAGGCCGAGATCCGGCGGGCGGTCGTGGCCGCGAACACCCACGTGTCGCCGCCGGAGTCCATCCGCACCTTCCGGATACTGGCCGTGCAGTTCACCGAGGAGCACGGGCTGGTGACGCCGTCGCTGAAGCTGAAGCGCAAGGCGATCGAGAAGGCGTACGCGAACGAGGTCGAGGCCCTCTACCGGACGTAGCCCGGTCCGGCCGGGGCGCACGGGAATGCCGCGGCGGGCGATCGCGGTTAGCGTCGGGAGGGCGAACCGCCTGCACGAATTCGACGAAGAGGGATGCATTCCACGTGAGCACCGTTCCGACCACCACCCTCAACAACGGCGTCGCCATGCCGCAGCTCGGCTTCGGCGTCTGGCAGGTGCCCGACGACGCGGCCGAGGCCACCGTGCGCACCGCGCTCGACGCCGGCTACCGGAGCATCGACACCGCCGCCGTGTACGGGAACGAGGAGGGCACGGGCAAGGCCCTGGCCGGCTCCGGGATTCCGCGCGAGGAGCTGTTCGTCACCACCAAGCTGTGGAACTCCGACCAGGGCTACGACGCCACCCTGCGCGCGTACGACGACTCCCTGCGCCGGCTGGGCCTGGACCACGTCGACCTGTACCTGATCCACTGGCCGGCGCCCGCGCAGGACCTGTTCGTGGAGAGCTGGCGGGCGCTGGAGAAGATCTACGCCGACGGCCGCGCCCGCGCGATCGGCGTCTCCAACTTCCATCCCTCCCATCTGCAGCGCCTCCTGGACGAGGGCTCCGTCGCGCCCGCGGTGAACCAGATCGAGCTGCACCCGGACTTCGCCCAGGCCGACCTGCGCGCCTTCCACGCCGCGCACGGCATCGCCACCGAGGCGTGGTCGCCGCTGGGGCAGGGCAAGGGGTTGCTGGACGAGCCGGTGCTGCGGGAGCTGGGCGAGAAGAACGGCGCCACCCCGGCGCAGGTCGTCCTGCGCTGGCATCTGCAACTGGGCAACGTGGTCATCCCCAAGTCCGTCACGCCGGCCCGGATCCGGGAGAACATCGACGTCTTCGGCTTCGAGCTGGACGACGCCGACATGACCACCCTGGCGGGCCTGGACGCGGGCAACCGCATCGGCAGCAACCCCGACGACGTGAACTGACACACCCCCCGCTCGCGGCCTCCGGTCGTCCCGCTCGGAACCATTGCACCCGCAACGGCGTCTGAAGGGGCGACCGGAAGCCGATCACCGAGGGGGAACCAGATGGCTGCGCCGGCCGGACGCGAGCTGCGCTGGGACGGCTGTTTCAACGTACGCGACCTCGGCGGACTGCCCGCGGCCGGCGACCGGACGACCGTCCGGGGCGCGCTGGTGCGCGCCGACTCCCTGGACCGGCTCACCGCGGCCGGCTGGGCCGCCGTCGCCGACCACGGCATACGCACCGTGGTCGACCTGCGCAACGCCGCCGACCACGCTCCCGGGCGCCGGCGCCCGGACGGCATCGGGCTGGTGCGGGTGCCGGTGGACGAGCTGGCGGGCAACGACCGGTGGTGGCGGGAGTGGGGGCACGTCGAGGGGACGCCGCTGACCTTCGCCGCGTACCTGGAGCACTTCCCCGAGGTGCCGGCCGCGATCGTCTCGGCGGTCGCCGCGGCGCCGCCCGGCGGCGTCGTGGTGCACTGCGCCGCGGGGCGGGACCGCACCGGCTTCGCGTCCTTCGTGCTGCTGTCGCTGGCCGGCGTGTCCGCGGCGGACATCGCCGCCGACTACCTGCTCAGCGGGCCCAACCACCGGCGGGCCGCGGCGGCCCTCGGGCTCGCCGACCACACGTTGGAGATCGCCGAGATCCAGGCCCGCTCGGGCCGGACCGCCACCCGGGTCATCGCCGACACGCACGCCGGCTTCGACCCGGCGGCGTACCTGGTCCGGGCCGGGGTGCCGGACGCGACGGTCGCGGCGGCCCGGGATCGGCTCTTCACCACCGGCTGACGCGCGGGCCGGGCCGGCGTGTGTGTGGGGAGGGCGGCGGGGCCTCAGCCCGCGCCGTGCTCCGGTGCGATCGCCTCGACCCGGCGGGCGAGGTCGAAGTCCAGCTCGGTGACCCGGCCGCCCACGCTGTGCGTGTTGACCGCGACGTCGAGGGTGTTGTAGCCGAGGGTGAGCGTCGCGTGGTGGCCCAGCTCCTCCTGGATCCGGGAGACCTCCGCGACCATCGCCGCGGCGGGCGGATGCGCGTCGAAGCGGTACGTGCGGGTCAGCAGCTCGCCCTCGGCCACCGACCAGCCCGGCAGCCGGGCGAGCCGGTCCTCGGTGTCCTCGGGGGAGAGCGGTTCGACAGCCATGCGAGGGGCTCCCTTCGCGGCGGGGCGGTTCCCGGCCGACAGTACCGCGCCGCGCTCGGCTACCGTCGATGACATGACGACCCCCGGCCTCCCCGTCACCCCCGGCACGGACGACGCGCGCGGTGCGGGCGGCCCGCCCCGTACGGCCCACGCCGCCGGCGGCGGCGCCACCGCCGGCGCCGTGCTGCGCGGCTGGCGGGAGCGCCGCGGGCTGAGCCAGCTGGAGCTGGCGCTGCGCGCGGACTCCTCGGCGCGCCACATCAGCTTCGTCGAGACCGGCCGGTCGCGGCCGAGCCGGGGGATGGTGCTCCGGCTGGCCGAGCACCTCGACATGCCCGTACGGGAGTGCAACGCGCTGCTGCTGGCCGCCGGCTACGCCCCGCACTACCCCGAGACGCCGCTCGACGACCCGGCAATGGCCGAGCTGCGCCAGGGCGTGGAGCAGCTCGTCGCCGCGCACGAGCCGTTCCCCGCGGTGGTGGTGGACGGGGCGTACGACGTGGTGGCCGCCAACCGCGGCATCCTGCTGGTCCTCGACGGCGTGGCGGAGGAGCTGCTGCGCCCGCCGCTGAACGCCATGCGGCTGACACTGCACCCCGAAGGTCTGGCCAAAAAAATCCGCAACCTTCCGCAGTGGCGGGCCCATCTGCTGCACCAGATGGACCGCCAGCTGTCGCTGGTGCGCTCGCCCGCGCTCAGGGAGCTGTACGACGAGGTGGCCGCGTACCCGCCGCCGCCGGAGGCGGGCGACGAGGAGGTCGGCGAGGTCGGCGGGCGGGCCCCGTTCGCGCTGCCGCTGCGGGTCGAGCACGACGGCCACCTGCTGTCGTTCGTCTCCACCATCTCCACCTTCAACACGCCCATGGACGTGACGGTCTCGGAGCTGGCGCTGGAGACGCTGCTGCCCGCGGACCCGGAGACGACGAAGTACCTGCGGCAGCAGCTCGGCTCCTGACCGCCCGCGGAGTGACGGCCCTTCCCACCAACGCACTTTCCTAAACCTTTAGTACGCCCTTATTTGACGCGGCCGTCCCCGGAGTCGCAAGATCAGCGGCACCTGCCGGTCTCCTCAGCGCGCCGGCGCCTGAAAGGAGCCCGCCTTGGTCAGCCGTCGCGACGTCCTCGCCGGATCCGCACTCACCCTCGGCGCCAGCGCCTTACCCGTCTCGGTGGGCGGCTCGCGCACGCACACCGCGACCGCCGAACCCGCCCGGGGCCGCGGCCCGAACGTCGTGCTCGTCGTCCTGGACGACCTGGGCTACGGCGATCTCAGCTGCTACGGCCACCCGTTGATCCGCACCCCGCGGCTGGACCGGCTCGCCCGCCAGGGCACCCGGTTCACCCACGGCTACACCGGCTCCCCGGTGTGCAGCCCGGCCCGCGCGGCGCTGCTCACCGGCCGGGTGCCGCCGCGCACCGGGCTGCCGTGGGTGCTCAGCCGGGACGACCCGCACGGGCTGCGCCTGCCGGAGCGGACCATTCCGGAGTACCTGCGCGGCGCGGGGTACGTCACCGCGGCGATCGGCAAGTGGCACCTCGGCCGCCTCGACGACCACCACCCGTCGCGGCACGGGTTCGACTCCTTCTTCGGCGTCGACGCGATGTACACCTCGGACACGTACCCGACGGAGCTGTGGCGCGACGGGGAGCCCGTGGAGACGCTGCGCGACGACGCCGATCTGGCGGCGCTCACCCGGCGCTTCACCGACGAGGCGATCGACGTCGTCGACCGCGCCGGGGACCGGCCGTTCTTCCTCTACCTCGCGGAGTGCATGCCGCATCTGCCGCTGGCCGTCGAGCCGGACTTCGCCGGCCGCTCCCGCGGCGGCCTCTACGGCGACGCGATCGAGTCGGTCGACCACCACCTCGGCCGGCTCTTCGACGCGCTGGCCGAACGCGGTCTCGACCGCGAGACCCTGATCGTCGTCGCCGGCGACAACGGGCCCTGGTTCGAGGGCTCGACGGGCGGGCTGCGCGGCCGGAAGTTCGAGGTCTTCGAGGGCGGGGTGCGGGTGCCGTTCATCGCCCGCTGGACCGGCGCCGTGCCGCGCGGCCGGGAGTCGGACGACGTGGTCTCCTTCCTCGACCTGCTGCCCACGGTGTGCGCGCTCGCCGGCGTCGAGCCGGAGCCGGACGTGGCGCTGGACGGCACGGACGTCGGGGAACTGCTGCGCGGCGGGCGGCTGCGGGAGCGGCCGCCGGTGCCGTTCTTCCTCCACGAGCGGGCCGCGGCCGTACGCGACGGCAGGTGGAAGCTGCACGTGCGGCGGCGCGGCTCGGACCAGCGCTATCTGCCGGAGCTGTACGACCTTCGCGGGGACCCGCGGGAGTCGGTGAACCTGGCGGCGCGGCGGCCGGAGGTCACCGCGCGGCTGCGGGACTTCCTGACGGCGCTGGAGGAGGACGTCGCGGCGGTCGAACCCCCCGCGGTGGCGGCGACCGCCCGCCTGCCGCTGTTCGCCGGCCGCGCCAACACCGCGGGGGTACGGCTGACGCGCGCGCTGCGCCCGGACGGCGACCCCGCCGTGGAGGTCACGGTGACGCTGGCCGCGCCCGACGGCTGGGCCACGACGACCGTGCGGCGGGTCGTGGACCTCGACACCGATCCGGTGGTCGACGTCGAGGTCACCCCGCCCGCCGCCGGGGCCGCCCCCGCGGGCCGGCTGCGCACGCACGGGCTGGTGCCGCACGTCGAAGTCGACGGCCGGACGGTCACGGGCGAGCCCGTGTACGTGTACGCCCTCCCGCACGGCGACGACGTCGCGCTGGCGCTCGACGCCGGCCCGGCCGGCGCCCAGGTCACGCCCTCGTACGCCGCCCTCACCCCGGACTCCGCGTGGGACGACGCCGCCGGCTACGGCTGGGTGCCCGGGGCGCCCCCGCCCATGTCCCGCAACCGCGGCGGCCCGGACGTGTTGCGCCGGGACATGGTCAACGACCAGCCGGCGGCCGTGCTCCGGCTGCGCCTCCCCGCGGGCCGGCGCACGGTCTCCGTGCTGCGCGGCGACGACGACTACTCCACTCCGGGCATCGCCCTGGCGGCGGACGGGACCGAGGTCGTCGCGCCCGGCCCGCAGGTGCCGGCGGGCGCGTACCGCTGGGAGGAGTTCGCCCTCGACGGCGGCGCCGCGGGCCGGGTGACCGAGCTGCGGGTCAGCGCGCCGGACGGCGCGAACTGGAAGATGGTGGCGCTGCTGGTGCGCTGACCCCTCGGCCGCGACGTCTCGGCTCAGCCGGACGCCCGGACGGCGCGCAGCGCGCCGTACTGCAGGACGGCGAAGCCCAGCACCACCGCCGCCTGCAGCGGGATCCAGACGTACCCCGCGGTCGACGGGTCGAGGACGCCGGTGGCCAGGACGGCGATACTCGCCACCGCCCAGGCGGCGTTCACGTCGATCACCAGCGTCACCAGCCGCGGCGACGGCACGGCCCGGCGGGCGAGCCAGCCGACGTCGAGGGCGTAGAGGACGAGCGCCGCACCGAGCACGAGCAGCAGCCCGCGGTCGACGTCCAGCAGGTCGGCGAGGGGGCCGGAGAGCGCCAGGTACGCCAGTCCGTTGACGCCGGTGACGACGGCGTCGAGGCCGAGCAGGCGGCGGAGCGGAAGCTGCGGGGCGGTGGCGGCGGTCGGCGAGACGGCTGCGGACATGGCGGATCACCCTCCGGACGCATCGGGGCTGGTCGGGGCGGAGACCCGGGCCGGAGTGCGCCGGTCCGGGCCCCGCGCTCCCCACGGTGCCCGGCCCCGCCGGGCGCGTCGATTACCGCCGGGGTAATGCCCGGCGGGCGGGCGCCGGGCCGCGGCCGGGCGACCGGCGGGTTTCGGCGCTATTGCGGTGCCGCGCCGGTGGGCCTACGTTTCCGGGAGCGGCCTCGGTCCGGCCTGAGATGAGACGGCGATGGAACTGGAACTGCGGCATCTCAAGCTCGTTCGCGCCATCGCCGAGACGGGGAGCCTCACGCGGGCCGCCGCCCGGCTCGGTCTGGCGCAGTCGGCGATCAGCGCACAGCTCAAACGCATCGAACGGGCCCTGGGCGGCCCGTTGTTCGTACGCGACCGCGCGGGCGCCCGGCCCACGGCGCTGGGCGAGCTGGTGCTCGACCGGGCGCAGGTGCTGCTGCCCGCGGTGCGGGAGCTGCAGGAGGAGGCGGTGCGCTTCGCCAACGCCTTCGAGGACGTGCACCGGTTCCGGATCGGCGGCACGCACGGGCCGCTGCTCGGGGCGCTGGTGGACCGGCTGGCGGCGCTGTACCCGGACGAGCCGGTGAGCACGTACACCTCCTGGTCGGTGCAGGAGATCAGCGAGCTGGCGGCCTCGGGGCGGCTGGACTTCGCGCTGCTCGGGGTCTGCGGCGAGAGCCCGCCGCCGGCGGAGGAGCTGGAGTGGCGGGTCGTGGGCACGGACCCGGTGTTCCTGCTGCTGGCGGAGGACCATCCGGCGGCGGACGAACCGGAGGTGGAACTCGGCCGGTTCCGGGCCGAGCGCTGGACGACCGTGCCCGGCGAGGGGTGTTTCGGTGACTGCTTCTCCGCGGCGTGCGCGCGGGCGGGGTTCACGCCGTCGCAGATCCTGGAGACCGACACCGTCTCGTGCGCGCATCTGGTGCAGGTCGGGCGCGCGGTGGGGCTGTGCCGGGCGACGATGCCGCCGACGCCGGGGATCACGACCGTGCCGATCGCGGGGACGCCGCTGAGCTGGCGGCACCTCATCGGCTGGCACCCGGAGTCGCCGGCGGCGGGCACGGCGCCCGCGGTGGTGATGTACGCGCGGGCGGCGCACGCGGAGGCGGCACGGCGCAACCCCGTCTACGCGAAGTGGCTGGCGACCCACCCCGAGTTCGGCACGGCCGACTGACGGGTGTCCGCTATCCGGGGTCATCACTCCGCGAGGGGACAAGGTTGACAGGTTCACGCTGATCTCAGATCTCGCTACGGTGCCCTCACCCCCGACAAGACGAGGAGTAACCATGCATCGAAGATGGTCACTGGGCGCGGGCGCCACCGCCTTGCTCGCCTCCCTCACCATCGCGCTGGTTCCGGCCGCCTCGGCCGGCGCCGCTCCCGCCCCGGAGTCCCCCGCGGTCGCCGCCCCCGACGTACCCCCGGGGATGCTCAAGGCGATGCAGCGGGACCTCGGGCTCTCCCCCGCCGAGGCCGAGGAGCGACTCGCCCGCGAGGCGGCGGCCCTGCCGACCGAGAACCGCCTGCGCAAGGGCCTCGACGCCCGCTTCGGCGGCTCCTGGCTGAAGGGCGAGGCCACGGAACTCGTCGTGGCCACCACCGACGCCGGCGCGCTGGCCGCCATCGAGCGCGCCGGGGCCACCGCCGAACTCGTCGAGCACAGCGTGGCCGAACTCGACGCCGCCATGGACCGGCTGGACCGGGCCGCCGAGCGCCGCACCCCCCGCGCGACGCCCGTCTGGGCCGTCGACGTGACCCTCAACCGGGTCGTCGTGCAGAGCGCCGACCGGGCCGCCACCGCGTCGTTCCTCAAGGCGTCCGGCGTCGACCGCGACCTCGTCCGCGTGGTGAAGGCCACCGACAGTCCGCGCCCGCTCTACGACATCCGCGGCGGCGACGCGTACTACATCAACAACTCCGGCCGCTGCTCCGTCGGCTTCAGCGTCATCCGCGGCAGCCAGAACGGCTTCGTCACCGCCGGCCACTGCGGCCGCACCGGCGCCTCCACCTCCGGCTACAACCGGGTCGCGCAGGGCACCTTCCAGGGCTCCGTGTTCCCCGGCCGCGACATGGCGTGGGTCGCCACCAACAGCAACTGGACCCCGACGCCCTACGTCAAGGGCTCCGGCGGCGCCAACGTCACCGTCGGCGGCTCCACCCAGGCCCCCGTCAACTCCTCGGTCTGCCGCTCCGGCTCCACCACCGGCTGGCACTGCGGCACGATCCAGCAGCACAACACCTCGGTGACCTACCCGGAGGGCACGATCAACGGGGTCACCCGGACCACCGTGTGCGCCGAACCCGGCGACTCCGGCGGC
The DNA here is from genome assembly GCF_039531005.1 of Streptomyces synnematoformans. NCBI lineage: Bacteria > Bacillati > Actinomycetota > Actinomycetes > Kitasatosporales > Streptomycetaceae > Streptomyces > Streptomyces synnematoformans. The sequence goes on along the minus strand of NZ_BAAAPF010000039.1, from coordinate 5,722 downwards.
TCGTACATCTCCGGCGACCAGGCGCAGGGCGTCACGTCCGGCGGCTCGGGCAACTGCACCTCCGGCGGCACCACGTTCTACTACCCGGTCAACCCCATCCTCAGCAACTACGGCCTCTCCCTCGTCACCGACGACGGCGGCGGCCCGCCGCCCACCGGCTGCGACACCACCGACGAGCAGTACCAGGGCTCGCTGAGCAGCAACCAGACCCGGGTCGAGCCGGGCGGCACGTACTACCAGTCCGGCTCCGGCGCCCACGTGGGCTGCCTGCGCGGCCCCAGCGGCACCGACTTCGACCTCTACCTGCAGAAGTGGAGCGGCTCCAGCTGGGTCGACGTGGCCGAGGGGATCACCCCGACCGAGAACGAGGACGTCAGCTACAACGGCACGGCCGGCTACTACCGCTGGATCGTCCACGCCTACAGCGGCTCCGGCTCGTACACCCTCGGCATCAGCAGGCCGTAGCGCCCTGCCGCCGATCCGTTCAGCCCGCCCGCTGACCCCCACCCGCGGCGGGCAGGCGGACCCCCTCCGCGGCGGCCCGGTGCACGGCCGGGCCGCCGCACTCGCCGATCCAGCGGCGCAGCACCCGGTGCACCGACTCGGCGCCGGCCAGCGTCTCCCCGGCCGCCACCGGCGGCGTCAGCCCCTCGGGCCAGAACAGGAACGCCCGGTTCTGCTCGCCGCCGAGGCCGCCGTGCGAGCCGACCTGGTCCTCGAAAGCGTGCACGGTGCCGGTCTCCGGGTCGTACGAGGAGTTGACCATGAGGTCCGCGGCGTGCGGGAAGCGCGCGGTGCGCAGCACCGCCGCGGCGGCGCCCGGCCCGAAGGGCAGCAGCGGGTCGACACCGATGATCTTGCCCGTCTCCAGGTGGTGCTCCGCGCCGTCCGCGCCGAGGACCACCGGCCCGTGCTCCTCGGAGCGCACCAGCACGAAGCCCACGCCGGGGTGCTCCGTCAGCGCCGGCAGCAGCGCGGGGTGGCGGCGCTCGATCGTCTCCCGGCTGACCACGCCGGGCAGGTCGGGGAAGGACACCAGCCCCAGGTTGCCGGAGCCGAGGACGACCGGCTCGCGGCCGCGCCGCCCCGCGCCCTCGTACGCCCCCTCCCGGCGCTCCGGCCGGCGCAGCGCGGCTCGGGCCGCGGTGCGCGCCTCGGCGCCGCTCCTGGACTTGCCCGCCCGGCGGGAGACGGGCAGCCCGCAGCCGGCGCGCACCAGGTCCTGCAGCGTGAGCCCGTACGCCGCGGCGAACGTCGGGCCGTGGCTCTGGCCGTGGTCGGACAGCAGCACGATCCGGTACGGCCGCGGGGCGTGCTCCGCGGCCTTGGCGATGAGCGCGACGGAGCGGTCCAGGCGGCGCAGCACCTGCTGGGTGTCGCGGTGCTCCGGACCCGCGTAGTGGGCCACCTCGTCGTACGCGACGAGGTCGGCGTAGACCGCGGTGCGCCCCGCGAGCATGTCGCCTATGACGGCGGCCACGACCACGTCCCGCGAGACGACGGTGGCGAAGGCGCGGACGAACGGGTACAGCCCGCCGCGGCCGACGCGCGGCGTCTCCCGGCGCAGCCGGGAGCGCAGCGACTGGAACACCTCGCGGCCGGCCTCGGCGAAGAAGGAGGCGAAGGTGCGGGAGGCGTTGGCGGGGTCGGAGAAGTAGGCGAAGTACCCGGCGCGGGAGCGGGCCTTCTTCTTCCGCCGGACCGCCACGGACAGCACCAGGGCGAGCTGGGTGGCGCCGCCCGTGAACAGGTTGCCGCGGCTGGCGGTGTCGCCGGGCTCGCCGTCGGCCAGCAGCCCGCGGGGCGCGTCGGCCTCCGCACCGGCGGCAGCGGCGGCGCGGTCGGCGGCCCGGCGCTCCAGCTCCTGTGCGGTCGAGGGGTGGCTGCAGACCATCACCTCGCCGGTCTCCTTCTCGTACCAGCGGAAGGCGGGCACGTCCTCGTTGGAGCCGTGCAGGATACCGAGCTGGCTGGCGCCGGTCTGGCTGGACCAGTCGGTGCGCCAGGGGATGAGCCGGTGGCTGGTGCCGTGCCAGGAGGCGACGGTCTCCATCACCGGCGGCAGCCGGTGCGCCAGCAGCCGCTGCCCGCCGATGCTGCGCCCGCCGGCCCGCTCGCGCTCCTGCAGCGCGGCGTGCAGCACGTCGTGGCCGACGCCGTCGAGCTGGAGGAAGACGATGCCGGGGGCGGCGTCCGGGGACACGGCCGGGGCGCCGCGGCGGTACGCGAGCCGGGCGAGCCGGCGGCGGTACGCGCCGTCGTCGCGGACGGTGAGCGCGGTGCTGGTGGCGGAGGACGCGGCGGACATCACGGCGGCGACGACGACGGCGGTCTCCGGGTTGGCCTCGCCCCGGCCGGTGGGGATGAGGCTGAGCGCGATCAGCAGCAGGGAGCCGTTGAGGAAGAAGACGAGCAGCCCGAGCACGAACGCGGGGACCAGCAGCAGGGCGCGGACGAGCACGGGCCACACCAGCGCGGAGAGCACGCCGAACACGCCGGCGCCGATGGCGGCGGTGACGGCGATGTGGGTGGCACTGTCGCCGTCGGGCGACTGGAGGCGGAAGTCGGGCAGGGCGCCGGCGAGGATGATCATGGTCAGCGTGCCGACGGCCCAGACGACGACGATCCGGCCGAGGCCGCGGGCGGCGGCGCGCAGCCCCTTGCGGGTGGCGGCGGCCCGCAGCGCGGTCAGGCCCCCGCCGGGCTCGGGCCCGGGGCCCGTGCCCTCCCCGGACCCGGGCCGCTGCGCCTGAGGCCCGGCGTCGTCTCCGGGCGTCTTCCGCGGCTCCGCCATGCGCTGTCTCACCTCCGCTCCCGTCGTACCAGCCTTCCACAGCCGGACGACATGCTTTTTCACCCGGTCCGGGGGCGCCGCACGGGGCGCACGGGACGCCGTACCCTCAAGGGGGCCGGGGCAGGTCAGGCGGAGGGAGCGGACGTTGCCGGTGGAGATCACGTGGTGGGGGCACGCCACCGCGACCGTGCGGGACAGCGGGACCAGGGTCCTCACCGACCCGCTGTTCGTGCCCCGGTTCATGCCCCTGCGCCGCCGCCGCGGCGCGACGCCCCCGCCCCCGGCGGCGGTCGCCGACGTGGTGGTCGTCTCCCACCTGCACTCCGACCACCTCCACCTGCCGTCCCTGGCCCGGCTCGCCCCGGGCACCCGGCTCGTGGTGCCGCGCGGGGCGCGGGCCGCGGTGCCGGGGCTCCGGCGGCTGGCCGCGGCGCGCCGGCTGGCCGTGACGGAGGTGCGGCCGGGCGACGAGTTCGAGGCCGGGCCGCTGACGATCCGCGCCGTGCCGGCCGCGCACGACGGCCGCCGCTGGCCGTACGGGAGGCGCACGGCGCCCGCGCTGGGCTACGTCGTCCACGGCGAGGCCCGCACCTACTTCGCCGGCGACACCGGCCTCTTCGACGGCATGGCCCGCGCCGTGGGCCCGTGCGACGTGGCGATGCTGCCCGTCGGGGGCTGGGGCCCGTTCCTCGGCCACGGGCACCTCGACCCCGGCCGCGCCGCCGAGGCGCTGGCGGAACTGGCGCCGCGTGCGGCGGTGCCGGTGCACTACGGCACGTACTGGCCGATCGGCATGGACGCCGTCCGCCCGCACGAGTTCCACGACCCCGGCCACGACTTCGTGCGCCGGGCCGCGGCGCTCGCGCCCGGCGTGGCGGTGCACCGGCTGGAGCACGGCGAGGGCATGCGGCTGGAGGCGGCCCGTTGAGGATGCCGAACGCGCCGCCCGCGCTGCTGGCGGCCGCCCGCGACGTGGCCCCCGCGCAGGAGGCGGTGGGCTACCCGTCGCTGTTCCTGCTGGTGCTGGTGGGGTCGCTGGTGCCGGTGGTGCCGACCGGCGCGATCGTCAGCTCCGCCGCCGTGGTGGCGTTCCACGACGGGGCCGCGTACGCGCTGCTGCTGGTGTTCGCCACCGCCGCGCTCGCCGCGTTCCTCGGCGACGTGGCGCTGTACTGGCTGGGCAGCCGGGGGGTGCGCTCGCGCAACGGCTCGCGCTGGCTGGACCGGCTGCGCGAGCGCGTCGCGCCCGAGCAGCTGGCGAACGCGCAGCGGAAGCTGGAGCGGCACCGGATCCCGGTGCTGGTGCTGTCGCGGCTGATGCCCGCCGGGCGGATCCCGGTGATGCTGGCGTGCCTGCTGGGGCGGATGCCGCTGCGCACGTTCGTCCGCGGCAACTTCCCCGCCTGTCTGGCGTGGGCGGCCACGTACCAGCTGATCGGCATCCTCGGCGGCTCGCTGTTCCCCGAGCCCTGGCAGGGGGTGGCGGCGGCGGTGCTGCTCACGGTGGTGATCAGCGTGGCGCCGCCGGTGTGGCGCCGGCTGCGCGGCGCCCGGGGCGCGTAGGGCGCCGTCACAGCACCCGCGACGCCCCCACCGGCAGGTCCCACAGGTCCGTCCGCGGCCGGCCCGTCCGCTCCCACGCCGCCCGCACCCGCGTGAGCGGCTCCAGCGGCGGCTCCGCGGCGAGCAGGAACGTGGCGTGGTGCATCGGCGCCATGCGCCGCGCGCCGACGTCCGCGCAGGCGCGGACGGCCTCCTCGGGGTCCATGTGTACCGGGCCCAGCATCCAGCGCGGCGCGTACGCGCCGATGGGGAGCAGCGCGAGGGCGATGCCGGGGTGGCGGCGGCCGATCTCCTCGAAGAAGTGGCCGTAGCCGGTGTCGCCGGCGAAGTAGACGCGCCGGCCGGCGCCGTCGGTGAGCACCCAGCCGCCCCACAGCGAGCGGCAGGTGTCGGTGAGCGTGCGCTTGCTCCAGTGGTGCGCCGGTACGAAGTCGAAGCGCACGGGCCCGCCGGGCGCGGGCAGCTCCGCGGCCTCCCACCAGTCGAGTTCGGTGACGCGGGTGAAGCCGAGGCGGCGGCACCAGCGGCCGAGCCCGGCGGGGACGAAGAGCGGGGTGGTGCGCGGCAGCCGCTTCAGCGTGGGGCGGTCGAGGTGGTCGTAGTGGTTGTGGGAGACGACGACGGCGTCGACGGGCGGCAGGTCCTCCCAGCGCACGCCGACCGGGGTGACGCGGGCGGGGGTACCGAGGATCCGCCGGGACCACAGCGGGTCGGTGAGCACGGTCAGGCCGCCGATGCGCAGCACCCAGCTGGCGTGCCCGACCCAGGTCACGGCGACGGTCGCGGGGCCGGCGGCGGGCAGCGGGCCGGGCTCGTAGGGCAGGTCGGGGATCTCGTCGAGGGCTTCGGGGGCGGGGCGGAACTGGCCGGTGCGGGCCAGCCGGGCGAGCATGCCGATGCCGGGGAGGGGGGCGGTGAGCCGGTCGGTGAAGGACCGCGGCCAGCTGCGGATCTCGCCGAGGGGACGCGGGTCCGTGCTGGAGCGCTCGGTCGGTGCGGCGGGTCTGGTGGCTCCCGTCCGCTCTGACTGGCTGGTCAACGGCGGGCTCCTGTCAGCTCGGCGACGGCTGCCCCGAGGGCTCGCAGCGCCTCCGCCACCTGCGGCCACTCCGTGGGCGCCGGCCGTTCCGGCCGGGCTGGCCGGGCTGGCCGGTCCGGGCGGTCCCGTGGCGGGGCCGGCTCCGGCACCGCGGGGGCCGGGGCGGCGGGAGCGACGGCGGGGGTCAGGGGGGTCGCCGCGGGCGGGCGGTCGTGGGCGTGGGCCAGGGCGACGGCTTCGGCGCCGCCGGCGGCGGCGAGGCGGTGCACGGTCGCCACCCGCAGCCGCAGTGCGGCCAGGTCGGAGAGGTCGGCGATGTCGAGGTG
>NZ_BAAAPF010000038.1:0-34824 GCF_039531005.1 Streptomyces synnematoformans | reverse complement strand
GCTGTACGAGCCGCTGCCCGAGGGCGGCCGCGGCGGCGCCGCCGGGCTCGCGCGCTTCGGGGAGCGCTGGGAGCCGGGCTTCTCGGGCAGCGCGGGGCCGCGCTACCTCGGGTTCGTGACCGGCGGCGCGACGCCGGCGGCCGTGGCGGGCGACTGGCTGGTGGGCGCGTACGACCAGAACGCGGCGGCCGGCGGCGACTCCGCGGCCACCGACCTGGAGCGGGAGACGGTGGGCTGGCTGCGGGAGCTGTTCGGGCTGGGGCCGGAGCACACGGGCGCGTTCGTGTCCGGGGCGACCATGTCGAACGTCGCGGGTCTTGCCGTGGCCCGGGAGTGGCTGGGCGAGCGGCTCGGCGTCTCGGTCGCGGACGCCGGGGCCGGGGCGCTGGGCGAGGTCACGGTCCTGTCGGGGGCGGCGCACTCCAGCGTCTCCAAGGCGCTGTCGCTCCTCGGGCTCGGCCGCGACGCGCTGCGCGAGGTGCCGCTGCTGCCCGGGCGGGAGGCGGTGGACGTCGACGCGCTGGCCGACGCGCTGGCGGAGCTGGGCGGCCGGCCGGCGGTCGTCGTGGCGAACAGCGGCACGGTCAACACCGTCGACTTCGACGACCTGCGGGCCGTCGCGGCGCTGCGCGAGCGGTTCCCGTTCTGGCTGCACGTGGACGCCGCGTTCGGCGCGTTCGCGGCGCTGTCGCCGGCGCACGCGCACCTGGTGGCCGGGCTGGACGCGGCCGACTCGGTCTGCGTGGACCTGCACAAGTGGCTCAACGTCCCGTACGACGCGGCGGTGCAGTTCACCCGCCGGCAGGACCTGCAGCTGCGGGTCTTCCGCAACGCCGCCGCGTACCTGGCGCAGCCGGGCGACGATCCGGACTTCGTCCACCTGACGCCGGAGAACTCCCGCCGGCTGCGCGCCCTGCCGGCGTGGCTGACGCTGGCGGCGTACGGGCGCGAGGGCCACCGGGAGGTGGTGGAGCGGAACGTCGCGCTGGCGCGGCGGTTCGGCGAGCGGCTGGAGAGCGCGGCGGGCGGCGCGCTGCGGCTGCTGGCGCCGGTGCGGCTGAACGTCGTGTGCTTCACGCCGGCGGCGGAGCCGACGCGGGAGCGGGTGGCCGCGGTGGCGGCGGCGGCCGCGGCCGGCGGGGAGGTGGTCGTGACGCCGACGGTGTACGGGGGGACGCACGGGCTGCGGGCGGCGTTCAGCAACTGGCGGACGGGGCCGGAGGACGTGGACCGGGCGGTGGACGCGCTGGTGGCGGCGGCGCGGGGGGTGTAGCGGGCGGCGCGGGTACGCGGCCGGGGGCGGCCCGTACGACCGGCGCGCGGCACCCGAGACGCGGGGGCGGTGGCGAGCGGGGACGTCCGTACGACCGGCGCGCGGCACCCGAGACGCCCGGCGACCTCACCCCGTCCCGGTCCCGGCCCCCGCGCTCACGCCCACGTCCACCGTCGTCCCCGGCCGCGCCACCCCCACCTCGCCGCCGAACCCCCGGCGCGCCGCGGAGATCGCCGCGCGCGTGTCGCCGCCCGGCCACAGGTGCGTCAGCAGCAGCCGCCCAGTCCCGACGCGCGCCGCGTGCCCGCCCGCCTGCCGCGCGCTGGACAGGTACGGGGCGTCCTCGGCGGGCACCTCCTCCGGGTACGTGGCCTCCGCGAGGAACAGGTCCGCCGCGTCCGCGAGCTCGGCGAGCGCCGGGCTGGGGCCGGTGTCGCCGGTGTACGCGAGGACGCGGCCGGCCGCGGTCAGCCGGAGCCCGGCGTTGGGGACGTGGTGCGGCAGCTCCCGGGTACCGATGCGGAACGGGCCGGAGGTGAACTCCGGCTCCGTCGCCGGGTCGAAGGCGTGCAGCTCGTACGCGCCCCGCAGCATCCCCGGGCGGTCCAGCGCCAGCACCGCGTCCAGCGCACCGGCCGGGGCGTACAGCGGCAGCGGCGGCGCCGGCGCGTCGGCCAGCGCGCGGGCGCGCAGCAGCGGGTTGAGGTCGGCGCAGTGGTCGGGGTGCCCGTGGGTGACGACGACGGCGTCGACGTCGCCGGGGCGCAGGTGCCGGAGCAGCCGCGGCATGACCGCGTACCCGGGGTCGAGCAGCAGCCGGTGGCCGTCGTGCTCGACGAGGTAGCCGCTGCAGGCGGCGTCCGCGGTGGGCCATGCCCCGCAGCCGCCGAGCACGGTGAGCTTCATGTGGTTCCTCCGGTGCGCACGGGGACGCCGTCGCCCCCGCCCGCCACCGTAGCGACCGGGCACGCCGCCGGCCCGGCCGGCCTCACCAGGCGATGTGCACGAGGAACCAGCCGGCGAAGCCCACCCAGACCGCGACGAAGACCGCCTTGCCCACCGGGGTGCGCACCCGGAACCACGCCCGGGTCCGCTCCGAGAGGGTGTCGCCCTCCTTCGGGGTCCGCAGCGCGACGATCTCCACCACGGCGCCGAGGGCGAGCAGCCCGCCCCAGATCCAGTCGGCCCCGCTCACGCGGGCCGCCCCTCGGCGGCGTCGGGCGGCGGAGCGGCCGACGCGGCAGGCACGGCGGGGGCCGCGTCCGCCCGCGCCGGGTACTCCGGCGGCCGGGCCCAGCCCAGCAGCACGCCGGCGACGAGCCGCAGCGGCTTCCACTCCTGCCTGGCCGCCCACTCCTCCAGCGCCCGGAACACCGCGTAGTAGACGGCGGTGACGAGCGCGGTGACCCCCGCGGTCACGGTCGTGGAGTCGGCGTCCACGCCGAATGCGCCGGCCGCGGTAACCACCCAGCCGACGAACAGCGGGACCAGGGTGCGTAACACAGAGATGTAGAGATTCACGATCAGATCCCCCGATCTGCGGCCACCCGGGTAAAGCGGCCTTCTCGACCGTGAGATGCCCGCACAACGGCCCCCCGAACCACCACCTGAACCCCCTGTTCCGGATCAACTCCCCGGGCGTGCAAGATTCCACGGCGGTGCTTGCGCGGCGCTCGCATCGGGGATGAGGAGGGAGACGCAGGGAAAAGCACGAGGGATTCGGCCACCATCCCGTCCCACCCCCCACGCGAAGGGACGAATGATGACCATCAAGGGCATCGACGTCAGTTCACACCAGTCCAGCAACTACCCCACGCGAGGCATGAACTTCGTCTTCGTCAAGGCGTCGGAAGGCCGCAGCTACGTCAACCCCAAGCAGGGCGCCCAGGCCGCGCACGGCCGCGAGGCGGGCCTGGTGCTGGGCTTCTACCACTTCCTGTGGCCCGGCAACATCACGGCCCAGGCCAGGTACTTCGTACAGAAGGCGAAGGAGAAGCCGGGCGACATGCTCGCCTGCGACTGGGAACACACGAGCGAGGGCACCGCCGCGAGCAACAAGGAGAAGGACGCCTTCATCCGCGAGGTGAAACGGCTCAGGCCGCGCCACAAGGTGCTGCTCTACTGCAACCGCGACTTCTGGCTCAACCGCGACACCACCAGCTACGCCGGCGACGGCCTGTGGATCGCCCAGTACAACGGCAACCCGGGCCACCCGGACATCCAGGCGAAGTGGCGCTTCCACCAGTACACGTCGTCGCCGATCGACACGAACATCGGCAGGTTCGGCTCGCGGGCGGCGCTGCGGTCGTGGGCGCGGGAGCGGTTCGACGCGAAGCTCACGGAGGCGGAGGCGGAGGCGGTAGCGGCCGCGGAGGCCGAGCACCCGCCCGCGACCGAGGACGGGGGCGGGGCCGAGGAGCCGATATCCACCTGACCCCCGGTTCGCGGGCATGCGCGCCCGCAAGGCCCCCAACCTGTTAGAGTCGCCGGGTGAGTTCTCCCGAAGCATCCAGGGTGGGGCTGTCGGTACGCCGGTAGCCCGAAATGCCACTCTTCTGCGATTCGCAGCACGCCCCTGCAGGCTGTGCTGATTTCGTTGAACTCTTCACGCATCCGAAGCACCGGTAGTGCCGACCGAGACGGCCCCTCTTTCCCTGTGCTTCGGAAGGCATTCTCGTGCCCCTTGTTCTGTACGTTCTTGCGCTCGCCGTCTTCGCGCAAGGCACCTCTGAGTTCGTTCTCGCCGGCCTGCTGCCGGACATCGCGAATGATCTCGACATCTCGCTCGGTCAGGCGGGGCTGCTGACGTCGGCCTTCGCCATCGGCATGGCACTGGGCGCGCCGGTGATGGCTGCCGCCGGCCGGCGGCTCCCGCCCCGTTGGACGATGAGCGGCTTCCTCGCCCTGTTCACCGTGGCGCACGTGGTCGGGGCCGTCGCCGGCAGCTTCGGCCTGCTGTTCGCCACGCGCGTCGTCTCGGCCCTGGCGAACGCCGGGTTCCTCGCGGTCGCGCTGTCGACCGTCACCCACATCGTCCCGCCCCGGATGCGCGCCCGCGCGCTGGCGGTCATCCTCGGCGGCACCACCCTCGCCCTCGTCGCCGGCGTACCGGCGGGGGCTCTCGTCGGTACCGCGCTGGGCTGGCGGGCGACCCTGTGGGCGATCGCCCTGGTCTCCCTGCCCGCCCTGGTCGCTGTGCTCACCGCGACCCCGACGCGTACGACACCGTCCGGCCCGGCAGTCCCGGGGCGGTCCCTCGCCGACGAACTGCGCACGCTGCGGTCGGCGCCGGTCCAGGTGAACATCGTGCTGGCCGTGCTGGTCAACGCGGCGACGTTCTGCTCCTTCACCTACCTGGCCGCCGTCGCGGACGGCCCGGCGGGCGTCAACGACACGGCGGTTCCACTGCTGCTGGGGGGCTTCGGAGTCGGCGCCTTCCTCGGCGTGACCACCGCCGGCCGGCTCGCAGACCGGAACTGGCCCCGGGTGATCGCGGTGTGCGGCCCGTTGCTCGTCCTCGGCTGGACGCTTCTGGCCGTCACGGTGGCGAGCGAGCCCGCGCTGTGGGTGCTGACACCCGTGCTCGGGGCACTCTCCTTTGCGCTCGGGAGCACCCTGATCGGCCGGATCATGGCGACGGCGACCGACGCACCGGCCATGAGCGGGTCGTTCGCCACCGTCGCCATGAACCTCGGCGCAGTCGTCGGGCCCGTCGCCGGCGGCATCGCGATCGAGCTGACCGGCGTCCGCGGCCCCCTCGCCGCCAGCGTGGTCCTCGCCGTCCTCGCGGTGCTCCTCCGGCGGGCCACGAGGCGCGCCACCGGGGAACGGACTCCGGTGCCGGGGCCCGTGGGCTGACCGCGTCGCGTCCACCGCGACCTCGTTGCCGACCGGCGGCTCCCGCTCGGCGATGACCGCCTGTAGCGGCTGCGGGCACGCGGGGTGCGGGGCGGCACGCGGTGGGATCGTCTGCGGAAGGGGAGTTGGGGCCGCCGTTCAGGATCGGCTCCGGTTTCGCTCCCGGTTGCCGTGCACAGAGCCCCGCACCGGTTGCGGTGCGGGGCTCTGGCGCTGGTCAGACTGGGTGGGCGCGGACGGGGTCGAACCGCCGACATCTGCCTTGTAAGGGCAGCGCTCTACCGCTGAGCTACGCGCCCGGGCGCGTGGACAGCGTACCGTGCCCCGCGGACGGCGCTCGACATCCGGGGGCACGGGGATCGTCACGGGCCGTGTGTTCGTTCGGCCCTGGTGGGAGAATGACACTCCAGGGGAGCGCACACCACGGAAAGGGGTCTCGTGGCATTCGGCGGAGGCGGAGGCGGCACCCGGCGGTGGGGCTGGGGAGACCGGGGTGACGGGGCGCGGGCGGAGGCGCAGGCGGCCAAGGACGCCGCCGCGACCGCGTTCTACGAGCTGGACACCGCGCAGCGCGACCTGCGCATCTCCGTGGAGACGATCGCCGCCGTCGACGACTCCCCCGCCGCCCGCAAGGCGACGGCGGACTTCGCCGCGCTGGGGCAGCGGATCGACGAGGTCAGTCACTCGTACATCACCGTCGTCGACTCCTACGACCTCGACCGCGACGACCTCGACCAGGGCACCGCCTCCCGGGCCCGGAACGAGCTGCAGCAGGCCACCAACGGGCTGGAGAAGGTCCGCTCCGACCTCAACCACTTCGCGCACGGCCTCGGCCCCCTCCTCGACCAGGCCGAGAGCCAGCTCGCCCGGCTCGCGCCCGCCGTGGAGCGGGCCCGGCAGGCGCTGCTGGCGGCGACGACCGCGCTGGACGAGGCGCGGGGCAAGGGCTTCCAGGCCGACGACCTCGCCGCCCGGCTCGCCGGGCTCGGACCGGAGCTGACCAAGCTCAACGAGGGCGCCGGGCGGCACGGCGTGCAGGAGACCATCCACCGCGCCGTCGGCGTGCAGCGCTCCGCCGAGCAGCTGCGCAGCGAGGCGGAGCAGCTGCCGCGGCGGGCCGAGGAGATCGACCGGCGCCTGGTCAGCCTGCGCACCCGGGCGCAGGCGCTCGCCACCCGCGCCGAGGGGGTCAAGCCGGTGCTCAGCGAGCTGCGCCGGCGCTTCGCGCTGGCCTGCTGGCGCGATCTGCAGGACGTGCCGGGCCGCGCCGCCCAGGCCGTCACCGAGGCGGAGCAGAAGATCGCCGACGCCGGCCGGGCCCGCCGCGAGCAGCGGTGGCCGGACGCGACGGCGCTGCTGACGAGCGTACGGGCGCTGCTGAACCAGACCGACGAGGCCGTGGACGCCGCCCGCGACCGGCTCCACCGCCTCGACGCGGTGGAGAAGGACCGCTCCGGCGAGGTGAACCGCACCCGCTTCGCCATCCGCGACGCGCAGCGGCTGGCGATGGCGGGCCGGGACCGCCCGGACCCGCGGCACGCGGGGCCGCTGGACGCGGCGGTCGAGCGCGTCGACCGGGCGGAGGCGGGGCTCACCGGGCGGCACCCGGACTACTGGAGCTTCCTTGCGGAGCTGGAGGCGGTCCGCGAGCAGGTCGCCGAGGTGGTCCAGGCGATCCGGGCCGAGCGCGGGGGCGGCGCCGCGCGGTAGGCCGCCCCCCTCCAGAACACCGTCGGGCCCACCCCCCGGCGGATGGGCCCCGGCCGCCGCGCGCGCACCGCCCGGGCAGCCGGTGCCGTACGGCCGGCCGCCTTCCCCGGCCGCGGCGATATGCTGTGCGCCATGCCCCGATACGAGTACCGCTGCCGCTCCTGCGGGTCGACCTTCGAGGTCAGCCGGCCCATGGCCGAGTCCTCCGCCCCCGCGGACTGCCCGCAGGGCCACGACGACACCGTCAAGCTGCTCTCCACCGTGGCCGTCGGCGGCTCCGCCGCCGGTGCGCCCGCGCCGCAGGCCGGCGGCGGGGCCGGGGGCGGCGGCGGGTGCTGCGGCGGCGGGTGCTGCTCGTAGCCGCGCGGCCCCGTGGCGTACGGGGTGTGACCAGGCGACTTGCCCCGGTATGCGGGCTGGGCGGATCCTGGATTACGGCACCGCCGTAAGGAGGTCACGCCATGACAGAACCGCACGTCATGGAGTCCCTACCGCATCCCCTGGCCGAACCGCCCAAGGGCGAGGTCGTCGGCAGCCGTGAAGCGCTCAAGGAGCGCGTCAACGTCGGGCGGCCCGCCCACCAGCACACCAGGATCGACGAGCATCTGCCCGTCGACCACCACCTCAGCAACGTCTACCGCGCGGGCGCGGGCCTCGTCGGCCTGTTCCTGCTGGTGTTCGGCGTCCTCGGCCTCTTCAACCGCGTCTGGTTCTTCGACACCGGCGGCGACGAGACCCTCGGGCTGAACACCAACGGCGCGCTGAGCACCCTGTCCATCGCCGTCGGGCTGCTGCTGCTCTACGGCATGGTCCGCGGCGGCAACTTCGCCTCCACGCTCAACATGGTCCTGGGCGGGCTCTTCGTCCTCAGCGGCTTCGTCAACCTGGCCCTGCTGGAGACGAGCGCCAACTTCCTCGCCTTCAAGATGCAGAACGTGCTGTTCAGCTTCATCGTGGGGCTGGTCCTGGCGACGTTCGGCATGTACGGGCGCGTCAGCAGCCGGCTGCCGCACGACAACCCGTACTGGCGCACCCGCAACGAGGGGCGGGCCGCTACCGGCGACGCGCCACGGTGAGGCCGTCGGCGACCGTCAGGAGCACCGAGTCCATCCGGGCGTCAGCGACGACGTGGTCGTTGAACGCCCGGATCGCCGCGGCCCCGCCCGTCGCGGCGGGGTCCACGACCCGGCCGTGGAACAGGACGTTGTCGACGACGATCAGCCCGCCCGGCCGCATGCGCGGCACCAGTTCCTCCCAGTACGCGACGTAGCCCTTCTTGTCCGCGTCCAGGTACGCCAGGTCGATGTGCGGCTCCGCGGGCATCTCCTGCAGCGAGTTCAGGGCCGGGCCGAGGCGCAGCTCCACGCGGTCCGCGACACCGGCCTTCTCCCACGCCTCGCGCGCGTACGCCGTCCACTCCTCGGAGACGTCCAGCGCCACCAGCGTCCCGTCCGGCGGCAGCGCCTGCGCCATCGACAGCGACGAGAAGCCGGTGAAGGTGCCCACCTCCACGACGTGCCGGGCGCCGGCCAGCCGCACCAGGAACGCCAGCAGCGGGCCCTGCTCCTGCGCGGACTGCATGCTCGCCGAGTCCGGGAAGCGGGCGTGCGTCAGCTCGACGAGGTCGCGCTGCACGGCGTCCAGCGGCGGGTTGTGGTCCAGCACGTAGCGGTACAGGTCCGGTGTCTGGTCGGGGCGCTTGTCCCGGCCCGCGGGAGAGGGAGTGGTCATGGAAGGCATCCTGCCATCTGCCGCAGTATCCGCTCACCGGCGGCCACGCCGTGTTCGGCGAGCGCGGTGACGTGCGGCGCCGTCCAGCCGCGCGCGGCCAGTTCGCCGTGGCCGGGCCGCCAGGCGCGATCGGCGGCGCGGAGGAGGTCGGTGTCGAGGAGGGAGTCGCCGGCGGCGAGGACGGGGCCGGTGCCGCCGGCCCGCCGGACGACCTCCGCCACCGCCGCGCTCTTCGTCAGCGGGCGGGGCACCGCGTACACCTTGCGCCCCTGCGCCGACACGGACCAGCCCCGCCCCTCCGCCCACTCCCCCAGCTCCTTCAGCCACTCCTCCGGCACCGCCGCCCGCTCCACCACCAGGTACGCGAACAGGTCCTCGGCCGTACGGAGCTTGCGCAGCCACGCCGGGTCCGCGGCCCGCTCCAGGTGCGCGCGGACCTCCGCCAGCGGCGCGCTCCCGGCGGCCAGCTCCCGCCCCACCCGGGCCCGCCAGCCGGCGTCGGCCTCGCCGTCGACCAGCAGGTGGCCGCCGTTGGCGCAGATCGCGTACCGCGGCGGCGGGCCGGGCAGGCGGACGCGGGCGTACTGCTCGCGGGTGCGCGTCGTCACCGGTACGAAGCGGGCCCGGCCGGCCAGCTCGGCGAGCAGCGCGGCGGCGGCCTCGGTCATGAAGGACAGCGGCCTGCCCTCGTACACCTCCACGCACAGCAGCCGCGGCGCCGCCGCGTCCGGCATGTCGAGGGCGAGGGCGGCCGGCGAGTAGATGAGGGTGCGGTCGAGGTCGCTGGCGATGATCGTCATCGGGCCCGCCCTCCGGGGGCGGCGGCGCGGGCCGTCGCCGACGTGCCGTCGGTGCCCGTCGCGCCGCGGGTGTACCGCGGGTGGATCAGCCCCACGCACGTGTACGGCAGGTCGTCCGCCTCCTCCACCGGCACCCCCCGCTGCTCCGCGAGCAGCCGCACGTGGTCCAGGTCCGCGCCGGCGCCGCGCCGCGCCAGCACGCGCCACGGCACCCGGCGCAGCAGCACGCGGGTCGTCTCGCCGACGCCGGGCTTGACGAGGTTCACGTCCCCGATCCCGTACGCCTCGCTGATCCGCTCCACCGCGGCCCAGCCCGCCCACGTCGGCTCGCGCTCGGCCGCGGCCGGCATCGGACGGACGCCGGCGGGGTCGGGGAAGCGGGCGGCGACGGCGTCGAGGAAGTGGCCGGAGAGGTCGTCGGCGGCCAGCTCCCGGTAGAACTTCGCGCCGTGGTAGTCGGCGGGGCCGACGAGGTCGGCGCGGAGCACGGTGCGGGATATCAGGCCCGAGACCGTGGAGTTGAGGCAGGCGGAGGGGATGAGGAAGTCCTCGCGGGTGCCGTACGTGTCCACGCAGCGGCCCGGGTCGGCGAGGACGGCGAGCCGGGGGTCGAAGGCGGGGAAGCCGCGGAGCGCGGCGGCGAGTTCGCGGGCGATGGCGCCCTTGCCGGTCCAGCCGTCGACGAAGACGACGTCCGTGGGGTCGTGGTGGGCGGCGAGCCAGCGCAGGGCGGTGGTGTCGATGCCGCGGCCGCGGACGATGGAGACGGCGTAGTGGGGGACGTCGAGCCCGTGGGCGCGCCGGGCCCAGCGGCGCATCAGGACGCCGACGGGCGTGCCGGCGCGGGCGAGGGAGACGAGGACGGGGGTGGGCGACCGCTCGGCGAGCACGGTCTCGGTGACCGTGGCGACGGCGTGGGCGATGCGGTCGGCGGTGGCGTCGAGGGCGGTGTGGAAGAGGCGTACGTAGTCGGGGCTGGGCTGGTACTCGACGGGCAGCGACTCGGCGTAGTGGGCGCCGCCGCGCTGGATGGCCTCCTCGCGCTCCTCGGTGGGGGCTTCGAGGGCGACGGTCGAGAGGTCCTGGAGGAGCCACCCGACGTCGTCGGGGGCGTAGGAGGAGAAGTCGGGCCCGCGGAGCGGGTCGGCGGGAGCCGCCGCGGCGGGTACGGAGGAGGGGATCACGGCGAGGAGCACCTGGGGGGTGTGCGGGGCGAGCGCGTCGAGGAGCCCGCCGGGGGCGTGCAGGGCGGGGGTGTCGGCGGCGGAGTCGGTGACGGCGACGACAGCGTCGTAGGCGTCGGCGCCGGTGATGTTGTAGGCGTAGCGGGTGCCGTGGGGGGTGTCGTGCGCGGGGAAGGTGAGGCGGCTGCGGATGGCGTAGCCGGGGTGGTCGACGGGGAGCACGGGTGAGCGGGTGGTGGAGGAGAAGCGCACGTGGGCGCGGGTGTCGGCGTTGCTGAGGAGGTCTTCGAGGGCGGCGGCGAGGCGGAGGGGTGCGTACATCAGCTCTTCGGTACCGAGAACGAGCACGCGGGGCCGCTGCGCGGGGCGGGCGGGGAGGTCGAGGGCGTCGGCGATGCGGGCGGCCATGGCGGGCAGGGCCGCGTCGAGCCGCTCCCGGTGGTCGGCGGTGAACCCGTGCCGCCCCCCGTCGGGCAGCCCGGCGGGCCACCGAAGCGCCACACGCCGCACGGCGCCGGGGGTCGTTCCCCAACCCCGCCCCTCCCCGAACCTCAGGGGCTCCGCCCCCGAGACCCCCGAGGCGCCGGACGCCGACGCACCCGCACCAGGCGGGGGCTCCGCCCCCGAGCCCCCCGGGCCGCCGGAGGCGCCGGGCGCGGAGACGCCCGCACCGGACGGGGGCTCCGCCCCCGGGCCCCCCGACACACCGGGACCGGTAACGGGGCCGGAGACCGTGCCGGGGCCACGGCCGCCGGCCGTGGCGCCCGGCGTCCCCGCGGCCTGCCACACCGGGGGTGCCGCCCTCCCCGCCTGGATCTCGCCCGCCGCGGCGCGTCCCCCGCCGGAGGCGCCGGGCGCGGAGACGCCCGCCTCCGCCGTGACACCGTCCTGCTCACCCGGCGCTACCGCTCCGACCGAATCCGCCGTACCCCGCGCAGCGGACCCCACGCCCGACGTGCCCCGAGGGGCATCCTCCACCGGGCCCGCCGCGCCGCCCCCGTCCCGCTCGCCCCGCGACGCCGCGCCCGGCGTGCCCGTGGAGGGCGGGTCGTGTTGGGTCACCAGCTCCGCGCCCCTGGTCAGCACATCCGGTGGCAGCCGTACCGTTCCCGACGTCAGCGACACCACGTCCACCCGCGTGCCCAGCTCCGCCGCCGATTTCTCCAGCGCCCTGCGGTCGTCCGCCGACCGCATGTCCGTCAGCGCCGCGACCACGTACCGGGCCCGCGGGCTCGCCGCGTGCAGGGCCGCGATCGTGTTGCGCAGCGTGCGGCCGGTCGACAGCTCGTCGTCCACCAGCACCAGCGGGCCGTCCCCCGTCAGCAGGCCCGGGTCCGCCGGCAGCAGCAGGTGCTCCGTCGCGTGGCTGTGCTCCTCCTCGAAGCCCGCCGCCCTGCCCGCGCCGGGGACCTCGCGGCGGGTGGAGTGCAGGTACGCCGCCGCGCCCAGGCCGTCCGCGACGCAGTGGCCGAGGCCGGTCGCCGTCTCGGCGTAGCCGAGGACGACCGCGCGGGCCGCGGCGGCGGGGCCCAGCAGGTCGCGGGCGAGCCCGCCGAGCCGCAGGCCCGCGCCGAGGATGCGGGACGGGTGCTGCGGGATGTGCTTGCCCAGCACGGTGGAGACCAGCAGGTGCGCGCGGCGCGGGTTGCGGCGCAGCGCGAGGCCGACCAGGTCCCGTAGCTCCGGGGGGCCGGTCAGCTCCACGCCGAGCCGGCTCTCCACCCACTCCCCGGACCACGTCGCCTCGTCGGCGCGCACCTGCTCTCCGGCGCCCATCAGTCGTCGCCCCGGTCCGCCGCGGCCGCCAGCAGCTCCACGAACGTCGTCTCCTCCCGCGCCACCCCGAACGCCCGCGCCCGCCGCAGCGTCCGCTCCGCCCACGCCCGGTGCGGCTTGGCCTCGTTCATCTTGTTCGTGTACGCGGACCGCATCACCCCGCCCCCCGCGCCGTCCTTCCGCAGGATGTCCCTCGCGTCCACGTACTCCTCGTGGCTCACCACCGACAGCGCGTGCACCGGCGCCACGTGGCTGGGGTGGATGCACGTCTTGCCCTGCAGCCCGTTGGCGCGGTCGAGCGAGATCTCCCGCAGCAGGCCGTCCATGTCGTGCTCGATGAGCGCCGCCCGCAGCTCCTCCGCCCGCCCCGCGGCGAACGGGCTGCTGCGCAGCTGCGGCTTGAACAATCGTTCCTGCTGGCGGAAGTACTCCCACACCGGCCCCGTGACCGTGAAGCCGCTGCCGTCGGCCCGCCCGAAGACGTTGACCACGTCCCCGATCGCCGCCGCCACCAGCTGCACGTCGTACGCCGTCATGTCCGGCGAGCGCCGCAGCCCGTACGCCGCGCAGAAGTCGGTGACCCCGAGCCGCACCGCCAGCACCCGCTCGCGGTACTGGTCCAGCACCCGCGCGATGCCCCGCAGCGCCCCGGCCCGCGACTCCAGGTGCAGCACCTCCGGCGACTCCACCACCGGCATCGCGTACAGCCGCCGGCCGACCGGCCCGACCTGCTGCTCCGCCTTGATGACCGCCTCCAGGAAGGCCGTCCCCTGCACCGCCGTGAACTTCGGCAGCACGAACCCCGACAGCAGCCGCGCCGCCGGGCCGAGGCGGGAGACGAGGTCGGGTATCTGCCCGGCGTCGCGGGTGCGGACGAACAGCAGCGGGAGGGCGCCGTCGGCGCCCTGCCGCTGCAGCTCGCGGAGCTGCCGGACGACGTTGGCCTCCGCGTCCGGCACCTCGTCGTCGGCTATGGAGTCCTCCAGGCACAGCACCATCGACACCACCCCGCGCGCCGCCTGGCCGCGGATGTCGCGGGCCAGCTGCGGGCGGGTGGCGGGGCTGTAGAGCGTCGCGCCGAGGGCGGTGGCCAGCTCGGCGGCGGGGGCGTCGGCGGTGAACTCGGCCGGCTCGCGGTGGAACAGCGCGGCACGCACGTCCGGGGAGACGTGCCCGAAGTGGCGCATGCGGTGCTCCCTCGGGTTGGGCGGGCGAAGGGGGGCGGAATCGTCGGTGATTCGGTAGGTAGGGACGTCCGGGGGCCCTCCGCCGTTCCCCGATCGCCCCGCGTTGTGGCCGCCGCGGGCGAGAGGGCAGGATAGCCTGCATGACGCATGCCATGGCGCAGGGCTCCGACATGTCCGTCTCCGTCGCCGCGCTGCGGGCGGTGCTGCGCTGGACCCCCGGGGCCGGGGTGCCGGACGTCGACGCCTGCGTCATCCTCCTCGACGACAAGGGCCGGGTGCGCTCCGACGCCGACTTCGTCTTCTACAACCAGCCCCGGCACCCCTCGGGGCTCGCCCGCAAGCTGCCGAAGAAGCGGCAGGGCGAAGGGCTGACGGACTCCGTCGAGGCGCAGCTGACCCACCAGGACCCGTCGGTGGACCGGATGGTGCTGGTGGCGGCCGCGGACGGCGGGACCTTCGCGCGGGTACGCAACCTCCGGGTGGAGCTGCACGACGCGGCGGCGCCCGGCGGCGGCGACTCGGCGTCCGGGGAGCCGTTCGCGTACGTGGACATGCAGCCGGACGGCGGCGCGGCGGCGGCGCTGGTCTGCGGCGAGCTGCGCCGGGCCGGCGGCGGCTGGCAGTTCCGGGCGGTCTCGAAGGGGTACGCCACGGGGCTGGTCGGCGTGGCCGGCGAGTTCGGGATCTCGGTGGACGAGACGGACACCGGGCACCACCCGACGCCGGAGCCCGCGAACGACCCGGCCTCCGGCGGGCAGCCCGCCCCCGGCGGACAGGGCGGGCAGGCCGCGCAGTCGGGGCAGGCCGCGCAGTCGGGGCAGGGCGGGCAGGCGGGACAGGACCCACAGGGCGGGCAGAACCTCCAGAGCGGCCCGAGCGGGCAGCCGCAGCCGGCGCCCCCCATCGCGTACGGCTACCCGCCGGCGTTCACGCTTCCGCCCCAGGGCCCCCAGTTCATCGGCCGCTGACCCGGCCCGGCGCCCGCCCGGGCCGCACGGACGTCCCCCGGCCGCCGCGCGCCCGCGGCCTCACGTCTTCGTCTTGAACCCCCGGCCCCACACCAGCCCCCACCCGTAGAGCCGGTCCAACTCCGACTGGAACCCGTACACATACCGAACCTCGCGGCGCACCGTCAGCTCGCCCTTCTTGTTCTCAAGCAGCAGCACCGCGCACGACCGCGCCTCCGGCGCCCGCTCGTCGAGCGCGATCTCCACCCGCGGCCCGTTGGCGGGGTAGAGCGTGACGACGGCCTGGGTGCGGTCGAAGGCGGGCGTGCCGTCGTAGATGTAGACGAAGACCAGCAGCCGCCGGAAGGCGTCCTTGTGGTCGAGGTTGACGTAGACGGTCTCGCCGGAGCCCGAGCCGAAGCGGTCGTCGCCGCTGAGCTTGATGTACGGGGGGTCGTTGATGTCGCCGTAGAAGTTGCCGAGCGGCTGCACCACGCCCTTGGTGCCGTCCTCCAGCTCGTACATGCACGCCAGGTCGAGGTCGACGTTGACCACCGCCGGCCCCTGGGCCTGCACCACCTCGGGCCGGAAGAGCTTCGCGGGGTGCAGCAGCGACCGGCCGTCCCGGCGGGGCCGGCCGCCGATGTCGGAGGTGCGCATCCGCCAGGAGAGGTTGACGCGCAGGTTGCCGGTGTCGGATCCCTGTTTGCTCAGCGAGATCAACGGCCTGCGCTTGGTGAGCTGCACCGAGTACGACGCGCCCGCGCTGTCGAACTGCGGTACCCCCTCCCGCCGCCAGTTGCCCCAGAACGACACCTCGCACCCCCACCTGGACGGAGAAGAAACCCCTCGGGGCACGGTCAGGGCGACCGGCCCCGGGGGGAATCCTTCCGCATCGGGATCCGCGCGGAACCTACACGCGGGAGGGAAGCTCCTTTTCGGCCACTTCGTCGTCCCCGTCTCCGCCCTCCGCGGCGACGCGCCGGTTCCGGCGGAGCGAGGAGTAGAAGGAGAAGCCGATGAGGGCGACGCCGATGCAGCCGGTGATGACCTCGTGGATGTGCCACTTGATGGTGATCAGCAGGATGGTGGCCAGGGCGCCGATCGCGTAGTGCGCACCGTGCTCCAGGTACACGTAGTCGTCGAGGGTGCCCTGCCGGACGAGGTAGACCGTCAGCGACCGGACGTACATGGCGCCGATGCCCAGGCCCAGCGCCATCCAGAAGATGTGGTTGGTGATGGCGAAGGCGCCGATGACGCCGTCGAAGGAGAACGACGCGTCCAGCACCTCCAGGTAGAGGAACATGAAGAACGCGGCCTTGCCGGCGAGTCCGACGGCGGACGGCTGCTGGCCGGAGCGCTTCGCCGCCTCCTCTTCCTCCTGCTCGCGTTCCTCCTCCTCTTCCAGCTTGTCCTCGAAGTGCCCGGACAGGCCGCCGACGATGAGGTACGTGATGAGGCCGGCGATGCCCGCCGACATCACTGTGCCCGATTTATCCACATGCGCTCCGCCGTGCTGGATGGCGCTGGTGGCGATGGTCATCGCGGTGGTCAGCAGCACGATCAGGGCGATGCACACGGAGATCGCGTCGATCCGGCCGAAGCGCGAGAGCGGCTTCTCGATGAACGGGATCCACTTGTGCTCCCGCTCGGCGAAGATGAACTCCAGGAAGATCATCAGCAGGAACATCCCGCCGAACGCGGCGATCGAGGGATGCGCGTCGGTGACGAGCTGTTCGTACTGGTCGGGGTCGTCCAGGGCCAGTTCGACGGCTTCGATCGGCCCGACCCTGGCGGTGATGGCGACGATCACGACCGGGAAGACGAGGCGCATGCCGAAGACGGCGATGAGGATGCCGATGGTGAGGAAGATCTTCTGCCAGAAGGCGTTCATCTTCTTCAGCACGCCGGCGTTGACGACGGCGTTGTCGAAGGAGAGCGAGATCTCCAGGATGGACAGGATCGCCACCAGGACGAACGCCTCCCACCCCCAGAAGATCAGGGCACAGGCAAGGCCTGCGGCGGTCACCGCGAAAGACCAGCCGAAGGTTTTCAGCACCACTGGTAGTCGTCCATTCTCATCGTGTGTCGGTCCGTCTCCGCGGCGCGGCACGGGCTTCCGTCACCGTACCCGCACGGCTCCCCCCGGATCCGGCACGTACGCCGTGCCCCCCATCTTCCAGGGTGGTGTCAAGTCCGCACACTTCCAGGGTGCGGAAGCCTCGGGGGCCGCGCGGCTGCCGGATGGTGCGGGAACCGGGCCGCCGGCGGCCCGGCGGCGGGGCCGGGAGGCCGTCGGTCACCGGTGGTCAGGCGGGGGTGAGGGCCTTCAGCGCCGTCACGTACTCGTCGAGGTCGCGGGCGTCCGGCAGGTCGTTGACGACCGTCCAGCGCACCGTGCCCCCGCTGTCGATGACGAACGTGCCGCGGACCGCGCAGCCCTTCTCCTCGTCGAAGACGCCGTAGGCGCGCGCGGTGGCGCCGTGCGGCCAGAAGTCGCTGAGCAGCGGGTAGCCGAAGCCCTCCCGGTCGGCGAAGACGCGCAGGGCGAACGGTGTGTCACAGGAGACGGCGAGCAGCTGGACCTCGTCGTTGACGAAGTCGGGCAGCCGGTCGCGCAGCGCGCACAGCTCGCCCGTGCACACGCCGGTGAAGGCGTACGGGAAGAACAGCAGGACGACCGCCTTCCGGCCCCGGTAGTCCGAGAGCCGCACGGTCTCGCCGTGCTCGTTGCGCAGCGCGAAGTCCGGGGCGGCGGCGCCGGGCGCCAGCCCCTCGATCCCGTCCAGTGCCATGTCGTGACCTCCGGTCCTGCGAGCGTGTGCCGGGTCACGAGCCTACGAGCGGGGCACGGATACCCCGCGCCGGGGGCCCCGCGCCGGGATCCCGTCGCGTCGGCCGGGACCCCGGCACGGTGTCAGCGCTTGGTCGAGCGGGCCGCCTTCGGGGTCACCAGCCGGGTGCCGCTCCAGTCCTTGCCCGCGTTGATGCTCTTGGTCTGGGCCAGACCCGCGGTCTGGGCCGCCTCGCCGATGTCGCTGGGCTCGACGTAACCGTCGCGGCCGGTCTTGGGCGTCATGAGCCAGACCGGGGCGCCTTCGTCGATCATCGTGGTGGCGTCCACCAGCGCATCCGTCAGATCGCCGTCGTCCTCGCGGAACCAGAGCACGACGGCGTCCGCGACGTCGTCGTAGTCCTCGTCGACGAGGTTCTGCCCGGTGATCGATTCGATGGCCTCGCGAAGCTCCTGATCGGCGTCGTCGTCGTAACCGATCTCCTGGACCACCTCTCCGGCCTGGAAACCCAGCCTGGTGGCGGGGTTGGTCCGCTCCTCCGCGTGGTCCGCGGTCGCGCTCACGGATTGCCTCCTGCTCGTGTACCTGTGTCTTCGTGTCTTCGGCGTTCTCGGGGTTCTCCGAAACCAGCATCACACCCGCGCGCACGCGAGGCGATGGGCGTAGTCCACACGTGCCGGGCGAATCGCGCAAGTACCCGGCGGTCGATCCCGCCCTATGGAGGCACCCCCGGACGAGGGGGCGCGGGCGCCCGGCTCGCCTGCGGGTACGCTGGCGATCAGTCCGTTCGGCCCGTCCGCGGCCGTCCCGGTGGCACGAATACAGGGTTACCAAACAGTAGAGATGACGTAGCCGCAACCGCGGTAGACGATGGGAATCAGCGCGATGTCTCATCTCTGAGCAGTCCGATACCGATACATACAGCGAAGGAACAGCGTGGCTTCCGGATCCGATCGCAACCCGATCATCATTGGCGGCCTTCCCAGCCAGGTCCCGGATTTCGATCCCGAGGAGACCCAGGAGTGGCTCGACTCGCTCGACGGCGCCGTCGACGAGCGGGGCCGGGAACGAGCCCGCTACCTCATGCTCCGCCTCATCGAACGGGCGCGCGAGAGGCGCGTGGCCGTTCCCGAGATGCGCAGCACGGACTACGTCAACACCATCGCGACCAAGGACGAGCCGTTCTTCCCCGGCAACGAGGAGATCGAGCGGAAGATTCTCAACGCGACCCGCTGGAACGCGGCCGTCATGGTCTCCCGGGCGCAGCGGCCCGGGATCGGCGTCGGCGGGCACATCGCCACCTTCGCCTCGTCCGCGTCGCTCTACGACGTGGGCTTCAACCACTTCTTCCGCGGCAAGGACGACGGTGGCGGCGGGGACCAGGTTTTCTTCCAGGGACACGCCTCGCCCGGCATCTACGCCCGCGCCTTCCTGCTCGACCGGCTCAGCGAGGCGCAGCTCGACGGCTTCCGGCAGGAGCACTCCAAGGCGCCGCACGGCCTGTCGAGCTACCCGCACCCGCGGAACATGCCGGACTTCTGGGAGTTCCCGACGGTCTCCATGGGCCTCGGCCCGCTGGGCGCCATCCACCAGGCCCGCATCAACCGGTACATGCACGCCCGCGGCATCGCCGACACGTCGGACTCGCACGTGTGGGCGTTCCTCGGCGACGGCGAGATGGATGAGCCGGAGTCGCTGGGCCAGCTGTCCCTGCCCGCCCGCGAGGGGCTGGACAACCTCACGTTCGTCGTGAACTGCAACCTGCAGCGGCTCGACGGCCCGGTGCGCGGCAACGGCAAGGTCATCCAGGAGCTGGAGTCGTACTTCCGCGGCGCCGGCTGGAACGTGATCAAGCTGGTCTGGGACCGCACCTGGGACCCGCTGCTGGCGCAGGACCGCGACGGTGCGCTGGTCAACAAGCTGAACACGACGCCGGACGGCCAGTTCCAGACGTACGCCACCGAGTCCGGCGCGTACATCCGCGAGCACTTCTTCGGCGACGACCTGCGGCTGCGCAAGATGGTCGAGGACATGACCGACGACCAGCTGCTCCACCTCGGCCGCGGCGGCCACGACCACCGCAAGGTCTACGCCGCGTTCAAGGCCGCCGTGGAGCACAGGGGCCAGCCGACGGTCATCCTCGCCCAGACGATCAAGGGCTGGACGCTCGGCCCGAACTTCGAGGGCCGCAACGCGACGCACCAGATGAAGAAGCTCACGGTCGAGGACCTGAAGCGGTTCCGCGACCGGCTGCACCTCCCCATCCCGGACAAGGACCTGGAGGACGGCCTCCCGCCGTACTACCACCCGGGCCGGGACTCGGAGGAGATCCAGTACATGCACGACAAGCGCCAGGGGCTCGGCGGGTACGTACCCACGCGCGTGGTGCGCGCGCAGCCGCTGAAGCTGCCGGAGGAGAAGGCCTACGCGGCCGTCAAGAAGGGCTCCGGCTCCCAGGAGATCGCCACCACGATGGCGTTCGTCCGGCTGCTGAAGGACCTCATGCGGGACAAGGAGATCGGCAAGCGGTTCGTGCCGATGGCGCCCGACGAGTACCGCACCTTCGGCATGGACTCCTTCTTCCCGAGCGCCAAGATCTACAACCCGCTCGGCCAGACGTACGAGTCCGTGGACCGCGAGCTGCTCCTCGCCTACAAGGAGTCGCCCACCGGCCAGCTCCTGCACGACGGCATCACCGAGGCCGGCTGCACGGCCGCGCTGACCGCCGCCGGCTCCGCCTACGCCACCCACGGCGAGCCGCTGATCCCGGTCTACGTCTTCTACTCGATGTTCGGCTTCCAGCGCACCGGCGATCAGTTCTGGGCCATGGCCGACCAGCTCGCCCGCGGCTTCGTCATCGGCGCCACCGCCGGCCGCACGACGCTGACCGGCGAGGGCCTGCAGCACGCCGACGGCCACTCGCAGCTGCTGGCGTCGACGAACCCGGCGGCCGTGGCGTACGACCCGGCGTTCGGCTTCGAGATCGCCCACATCGTGCAGGACGGCCTGCGGCGGATGTACGGCTCCTCGCCCGAGCACCCGCACGGCGAGGACGTCTTCTACTACCTGACGGTCTACAACGAGCCGATCGTCCACCCGGCCGAGCCGGCGGACGTCGACGCCGAGGGCATCGTCAAGGGCATCCACAAGCTCTCCCCCGCCACCGCCGGGCGGATCCCGGCGCAGGTCATGGCCTCCGGCGTGGCCGTGCCGTGGGCGCTGGAAGCCCAGCGGATCCTGGCCGAGGAGTGGGACGTACGCGCCGACGTGTGGTCCGCCACCTCCTGGAACGAGCTGCGCCGCGAGGCCGTCGAGACCGAGCGGCACAACCTGCTGCACCCGGAGGAGGAGCAGCGCGTGCCGTGGGTGACGCGGAAGCTCTCCGGCTCCGAGGGGCCGTTCGTGGCCGTGTCGGACTGGATGCGGTCCGTACCCGACCAGATCGCGCGGTGGGTGCCGGGCACGTACCAGTCGCTGGGCGCGGACGGCTTCGGCTTCGCCGACACCCGCGGCGGGGCGCGGCGCTTCTTCCACATCGACGCGCAGTCGATCGTGGTGGGGGTGCTGACCGAGCTGGCGAAGGAGGGCAAGGTGGACCGCTCGGCGCTCAAGCAGGCCATCGACCGGTACCAGCTGCTCGACGTCGCCGCCGCCGACCCGGGCGCGGCGGGCGGCGACGCCTGACACCTCCCGCGGGGGCGGCGGGTGCCTGACGGCACGGCGCGGCCCCGTTCACGCGGGAAACGTGCACCGGCCGGTCCCGTACGGGCGTACGGGACCGGCCGGAGGCGTTCCCGGCCGGGTATGCGGCGCGGCGGGCGGGACGCGTCCGGCGGCGGGGCGCAGCCGCACCGCTTCGCACCGCCGTGACCGCGGGTGCCCCGTCTCCGTAGCATCGGGCCATGCCCAGTAAGCCGGACAGCACCACCGAACACGCACCCACCAGCCCTTCCGTCGAGGCCGCCCCCGCGGCGAAGGCACCCCCGCCGCCGCGGCTGGCACGGTGGGAGCAGCACACGCGACGGCCGCTGCTGGGACTCGCGCTGGTCTTCGCCGTCGCGTACGCCGTGCCGGTCATCGACCCAGGCATCCCGGACGCGCTGCACACGGCGTGCCGGACCGCCACGTGGGTCGTGTGGGCCGTCTTCGCCGCGGACTACGCCGTGCGGCTGCGGCTGGCCGAGGACCGCTGGCGGTTCGTACGCACCCATGTGCTCGACCTCTGCGCGGTGCTGCTGCCCCTCGTCCGGCCGCTGCGGCTGCTCCAGCTCGTCTCGGCGCTGCTGCTCACCGGCCGGCTCGCGACGGCCGCCGCCCAGGTCCGGCTCACGACGTACGTGGCGGGCTCGGTCCTGGTGCTGTGGTTGTTCGGCGCGCTCGCGGTGCTGGAGGTGGAGCGCGGGCAGCCCGACGCCAACATCCAGACGCTCGGCGACGCCGTCTGGTGGGCGTTCACGACGATGACCACGGTCGGGTACGGGGACCTGGCACCGACGACGGGCCTGGGGCGGACGCTGGCGATCGGGCTGATGGTCTCCGGCATCGCGCTGCTGGGTCTGGTCACGGCGAACATCGCGGCGTGGTTCATCTCACAGGTGCAGCGGGAGACCGCGCACGAGGAGGAGCAGGCGGAGGCGCTGCGGGAGCTGACGCGGGAGGTGGCGTCGCTGCGGGCGGAGGTCGCGACCCTGCGGCGGGCGGAGGCGGGCACGGGGACGGCGCCGCCCGCCGGCGGGGCGGTGCCGGGGCCGGCGGCGGCCCGGGACTGAGGGCGGGGGCGCGGCCTCACGACGACGCCGCTCCCCCGCCCCCGCGCTACTCCCGTCCCGCGGACGTGAAGCTGAGGTCCCGGTACCGCGGCCCCGCGACCTGCCCGGCCAGCGGCTCCAGCAGCGCCCACTCCGCCTCGGTCAGCTCGATCTCCGTCGCCGCGGCGTTCTCCTCCACCCGCGACGGCTTCCGCGTACCCGGGATCGGCACCACCGCCATGCCCCGCCGCTCCGCCTGCCCGTGCACCCACGCGAGCGCGATCTGCGCCGATGTGGCGCCGTGCGCCTCGGCGATCTGCCGCAGCGGCGCGAGCAGCCCGGCGTTCTTCTCCGCGTTGTCACCGCTGAACCGCGGCATGGTGCGGCGGAAGTCGTCGGCGGAGAGTTCGGCCTCGGCGTTGACGAACGCGCCGGTGAGGAAGCCGCGGCCCAGCGGCGAGTACGGCACGAAGGTGACGCCCAGCTCCTTGGCCGCGGGCACCGCCGTCCGCTCCACGTCCCGGCTGAAGACCGACCACTCCGACTGCAGCGCCGCGATCGGGTGCACCGCGTGCGCGGCGCGCAGCTCCTCGCCGGTGACCTCGCTCAGCCCGAGCTGCCGCACCTTGCCCTCCTGGACCAGCTCGGCCATGTAGCCGACGGCGTCCTCCAGCGGCACGCGCAGGTCGCGGCGGTGCATGTAGTACAGGTCGATGGTCTCCACGCCGAGCCGGCGCAGGCTGCCCTCGATGCACGAGCGCAGGTACGGGCGGTCGTTGCGGATCACGCGCTTCTCCGGCTCCCGCGGGTCGACGGAGATCGAGAACTTGGACGCGAGGGTGACGGCGTCCCGGTTGGCGCGGATGAAGGGAGCGATGAACCTCTCGTTCTCGCCGTCGCCGTACATGTCGGCGGTGTCGTACAGGGTGACGCCGAGTTCGAGCGCGCGGTCCAGGGTGGCGCGGGCGGCGTCCGCGTCCGTGGGCCCGTACGCGAAGCTCATGCCCATGCAGCCGAGGCCCTGGACGCCGACCCGGGGGCCGTCGCCGCCGAGCGGGACCGTGGTGATGGGGCTGTTCAAGGAGTGCATCTGGAGGCTGCTCCCTCGTAGAAATCGATCTTGAAGTCGAGGACGGCGAGCGTCGACTGCAGATCGGCGATCTGCTGCCTGACCACCTCGCGGTGTTCGCGGAACAGCTGGATCCGGGCGGTGAAGGTGTCGTCCCCGGCCCGGACCAGCTCGGCGTAGCGGACCATGTCCGCCACCGGCATGCCGGTGAGCCGCAGCTTGCCTATGAGGTCCAGCCAGTCCAGGTCGGCGTCCGTGTAGAGGCGCTGGCCGGTGTGCGAGCGGTGGACGTCGTTGAGCAGCCCGATGCGCTCGTACCAGCGCAGCGTGTGCGCGCTCAGCCCGGTGTACGAGGCGACCTCGCTGATGGAGTAGTGATCTTGGCCCGCGGGCCGTACCCGGGCCGCTGTGGTCAGGCTCATTGCCGGCTCCCCACTCTCGACGCGCTCGACGCTACTGACTTGGAGTGCACTCCAAGCAACAACATATGCCCGCGTTAGGCTCGCCGCATGGACAGCCTGCATGTGATCGACTCCTGGCCCGTCGACACCGCGGCGGCGGCGGTCGTACGCGCCGACGGCTCGCTCGCCGGGTCCCACGGCCCGACAGACCACCGCTTCCCCCTGGCCTCGGTGACAAAGCCGCTGGTCGCGTACGCCGCGCTGGTGGCCGTCGAGGAGGGCGCGATCGAGCTGGACGAGCCGGCGGGCCCCGAGGGCTCGACCGTACGCCACCTGCTGGCCCACACCTCCGGGCTCGGCTTCGACGAGCACCGCGTGATGGCGGCGCCGGGCACCCGCAGGCTGTACTCGAACGCGGGCTTCGAGGTCCTCGGCGACCACCTCACGAAGGCCACCGACATACCGCTGGCGGCGTACGTACGGGACGCGGTCTTCACGCCGCTGGGCATGACGGCGACGACGCTGGACGGCTCCCCGGCGAAGGACGCCACGTCGACGGCCGCGGACCTGGCGCGGTTCGCGGGCGAGCTGCTGGTGCCCCGGCTGCTCGCGGACGAGACGCACGCGGAGGCGACGTCGGTGGCGTGGGCCGGGCTGAAGGGGGTGCTGCCGGGCTACGGGCACATGAACCCGAACGACTGGGGCCTGGGCTTCGAGATCCGCGACGGCAAGGCGCCGCACTGGACGGGCGCGTCCTCGTCCCCGCGGACGTACGGGCACTTCGGCCAGTCCGGCACGTTCCTGTGGGTGGACCCGGAGGCGGCGACGGCGGCGGGCAGCGGGGCGGCGTGCGTGGCGCTGGCCGACAAGGCGTTCGGGGACTGGGCGACGCAGGTGTGGCCGCCGTTCACGGACGGGGTGCTGGCGGAGCTGGCGGCGGGCGCGTGACCCCTGTCACCGGTCGGCGCTAGGCTGGCGACCACTGACGGGTGAGGGGGAAGAGATGCTCTTCGGATTCGGCAACGCGTTAGAGAAGTTGGTCATGGCCGCGGGGGTGGTCGTCGCGGCGGTCGCCGTGGTGAAGCTCGCCGAGGAGACGGACCCGGCGGAGGCGGGCGCGGCAGGGGACGACGCGCCCGAGGACGCCCGGCCGGCGGGGGCCTGAGCGACGCCGTACGCGCCTACGTCCCGGGCCCGCGCCCGGGATGTACACCGTCCAGCTCGAACCACACGGTCTTCCCGATCCCGTTCCGCCGCGGGTAGGCCCCCCACCGCGACGCCAGCGCCGCGACCAGAGCGAGCCCCCTGCCCGACTCGTCGTCGGGCCCGGCCCGCCGCGGGGCAGGCGGCGCACAGTCCCCGGCGTCGGAGACCTCGACGCGCAGCCCCTTGTCCCCCAGCACGCAGCGGGCGGCGATATGCCGGTCCCGCGGGGCGCGGGCGTGCAGGCAGGCGTTGGTCAGCAGTTCGCTGACGAGGAGCACGGCGGTGTCGGCGGCGTCGGGCGGCAGGCCCCACGTGTGTGCCTGGGCGGCGAGAAGAGCACGGCCGCGGGCGGGGCTGCGGCGGCTGGTGGGGAGCCGCCAGACGATGTCGGGTGGGAGGGTGGTGGGATGTTTGAGGTTCACCTCTCACAGAGTGGCCCGCACTCGCTACTGTGAGTAGGGACACAGGGGGTCTCTGGACCTCCGTACCCCTCAACGGCGAGGTGAACGCGGTGACGACGGATGAGAACTCCCAGCCGCCGATGCAGTGGCGGTACTGCGGCAACCAGATGAAGCGGTGGCGGCAGCGGGCGGGTGTCAGCCGGGAGGAGTTGGCGGATGAGGCGGGGTACGCCTTCGACTCCGTGAAGATGATGGAGCAGGGCCGCCGCCGTCCGACGCCGCGGGCGTTGCAGGTGGCGGATGCCATGTGCGATGCGCAGGGGTTGCTGATGGCGGCGCTGGGGTACCTGCAGCCGGAGAAGTTCGCGTCGTACTCGCATGAGTTCATGGCGTACGAGACAGAGGCGGTGTCGCTGATCTCGTACGAACCAAGGTACATTCCGGGCCTGTTGCAGACGGAGGAGTACGTCAGGGCGGTGCTGGCCTCGCACCAGCCCCCGCTCGACGAGGAGACGCTGGAGCAGCGGGTCGTGGCAAGGCTGGAGCGACAGAAGCTCCTCGCGATCCATAGCCGCTCGTTCAGCTACATCATCGAGGAGGCGGCGCTGCGTTGCCGCTTCGGCGGCGAAGAAGCGTACAAGCGGCAGCTGCGCCACCTCCTGAAGGTCGCCGAGCAGCGCAACATCACCCTGCAGGTAATGCCCACCGATCGCGGCCTCCACCCGGGTTTCCTGGGCCCGTTCGTCATCGTGGAGACACCCGAGCACGAACATCTCGTCTACGAGGAAGGCCAGACGACCGGAGTCCTCTACGCTGATCCTGAGAAGGTCAGCACCGTGATGCGTCGCCATGACATGATCGCCCGCGAGGCCCTGAGCCCACGGGACTCCCTACGGTTCATCACGCGGCTCCTGGAGGAGCGATGAAGGACACGCTCGACTGGTTCAAGTCCAGCTACAGCAACAGCGAAGGCGGCAACTGCGTCGAAGTCGCCGTCGCCTGGCGCAAGTCCACCCACAGCGACAGCGAAGGCGGCAACTGCGTCGAGGTGGCCCCCGTTCCCGGCGCCGTCCACGTCCGCGACTCCAAGGACCCCGACGGCCCCCACCTCTGCTTCACCTCCGAAGCCTGGACCGCCTTCCTCACCCACGCCGCCACCGCCCCCGACGCCTGACCTCGGGGCTGGCTGGAGAAGACGCATGACGAATGCGAGCACCGGCAAAGTGGTCGTAAACAGGGTGATGTCCCTTGATGGGTACATCGCCGGTCCCGGCCACACGATGGACTGGATCTTCGAGCACATGACGTCGGCGACGTTCCCGGAGGTCATGGCGGCGACGGGCGCCATGCTCATCGGCAGGGGCACGTACGAGGTCGGCAAGGGTATGTCCGACGAGAACCCCGACTACGACGGCGGGGCGCAGTTCGTCCTCACCCACCGCCCGCCGGACGAGCCGGACCCCCACGTCACCTTCCTCACCTGCGACGTCGAGGAGGCCGTGGCCACGGCGCGCCGCGCCGCCGGTGACAAGAACCTGGAGATCCTCGGCGCCGACGTGGCCGCGCAGTGCCTGCGGCGCGGCCTCGTCGACGAGATCCTGGTGTACGTGCTGCCGGTGCTGCTCGGCGACGGCGTCCGCTTCGCGCCGCCGGGCCTCGACCGGATCGACCTGGAACCGTTCAGCAACGTCCAGTCGGGCGGGGTCACCATGCTGCGCTTCCACGTGCGCAAGGAGGCACGGTCGCAACAAGGCGACGTGTGAGACGTGGTCACCGAGTACGCAAGCAACACGGTCGGGGCGGGCCTCTGTCGTCAGGGGCAAGCTGTCCCGGCGTGGGAGTGCGCACCTGCGGCGGCGGTGACCGCCGTGCAGCAGCACGTCGGCGCTGTCGCCGCTCGGCTGGCTAACGGCGCAACCATCGGCGCAGGCGGCGCCTGCCTGGACGGCGGGACGGCCGCGTCCGGGCCGCGCTCGTGCCCGCTGGGGCGCGGCCGGTCCACCGTGGGTTGTCGGAGACGACCGGCGTCTGACGGTCGGCCTGAACGCGGACCTCAACGTGGGACTCGTGAGAGGTGATGCGCATGGCCTCCTCGTAGGAGGCCAGCGCGCCGCGTAGAGCGGACCCGGCCAGTCCGCGGCGGAGCACCAGGCGCTTCAGCCAGGTGAAGAGCCCCATCACCGCGCCCAGGCAGCCGGACACCACCAGGTAGGGGACGACTTCACTCATGTGTCGCCGCCTCCCCCCTCCGCGCCCATGGCCTTGACCCGCCCTATCCGAAGCATCGACCGACCTCACCACAGTAACGTACCGTTTCTGGAAACGCGCTGTTACTGAACGGGGTTGGGTCAGGTGGGCAGGTTGACACGGGCCGAGCAGCAGCAGGTCACCCACGAACGGCTGCTGGCGGCGGGCCGCTCGGTGCTCCAGCGCCGCGGGTTCCTGGCGGCGACGGTCGACGAGATCGCCGAGGAGGCCGGCTACACGCGCGGCGCCGTGTACAAGCACTTCGGGGGCAAGGAGGGCTTGTGGCAGGCCGTCGTCGATGCCCACACCGATGCGCACCTGCAACTGCTCGGCGAAACCCTGGACCGGGTGTCCAGTCGGCAGGAGCTGATCGCCGCACTGGTCCCGAGCGCCTTCACGGACGACCAGGACGCGGCGAGGTGGAGCACCGCCGCCATGGAGTTCATGGCGGCGGTGACGCGTCACCCCGAGGCCGCGGCCGTCTCGGTGGCTGCTCAGCGCCGCCATGAGGAGCAGATCGTCACCTTGCTGGAAGGCGCTTGCCGCCGCCTGCACATCCAGCCGGCCATGCCGCTGGAGCA
The DNA here is from genome assembly GCF_039531005.1 of Streptomyces synnematoformans. Taxonomy (NCBI): domain Bacteria; kingdom Bacillati; phylum Actinomycetota; class Actinomycetes; order Kitasatosporales; family Streptomycetaceae; genus Streptomyces; species Streptomyces synnematoformans. Next base: position 6,910 of record NZ_BAAAPF010000038.1, on the reverse strand, counting down.
GGTTGTCGTGGCGCTGGGCGCGCTGGGCGGCAGCCTCGGCCTGCGGGCGGCGGTCGACCCCGCCACCGATGTGGCGGCCGTCGCCGCCGGCGTCATGACGGTCATGTTTCCCGAGCCGATGGAGTGAGTCCCTCCTCGGCCGGTCGGCCGGGGTCGGGCGCCGGTGGCGGCTGGGGTGTGCGTTGTCGAGACGAACTCGCGGTAGCCCGCCCACAAAACTAGGCCAAATCGCCCACGCGGGCCGACTTTTGTGCATCGGCGCACATCCAGCAAGCTTCCGGGCCTACCCGGTACGGGCCTGGCCCCCGCCAAACGGGCACGTCGGCGACCCGGGCGGTCCGGGCGACGGCGGGGGGGGACGCCAGCCGGCGGGCATCTGCATGCACCTCGGCTCCAGGGCGCCCCGCTCCCCCCTCCCCCCAGGGGGTGAGTCACCGCCACTTGAAGACGAGAGCGCAGTCGTAGTCGAAGTTGCTCGCGACACCGCCATTTGCGAAGAAGACGAAGGTGTGCATGAGCCACGATTTGCCGTCCGTGCCGGTGAGCGGTCTCCAGGTACACCGTGACCAAACTGGGGGACGCGGTACCACCGGCCGGCGCCTCTCCTGCCGGCAGAACTCCGGGATGGCTCACCGGAGGTATCCGAAGCCCGGGGACACCAGCCGGTGTGTACCGGAAAGGGCCCGCCGGGCGGCGCCGGCGGGCCATGCCCCGTGTGTGGCGAGGACGAGCCCCCGCTGGATCAGTCCCTCAGGAGGATCACCACTGAGGGCGGACACGGGGTCCTTCTCGTGCAATCAGCAATTGGCAGACCTCGAATGGGAGGAGATGCGATTGTTCATCGACTGGCCGAGGCCGGACCCGGATCCGCGGTTGAACACCTCACGGCCCAGCGAGAGGTTGTCGTAGTGGGTATTGCTCTGCATGCAACGCCAGGCACCCCCGTAGCCCAGGCCGTCGTACAGCTTCACGTCATAGGTCATCTGGTTGTCCACCTGGGTGGCCCGGTTGTGCATGTTGCGAGGGTTCGCGCCGCCGTCCCTGCAGGTGCGCCAGTTGTTGTCGCTACCGCTCCACTTGCAGTAGTCGCCCTGCCCGTTGGCCCTGTCGGCGGCATAGAGGTGACCATCGCCGTACGGGACGACGATCTGGTCGGTGCCCGTGGCGGCGGAAGACCGGACCGCCTCGTCGGCATGAGCTGCCAGCGGGACAGCCGCGCCGATCAGCCCTGCCGCAGCCGCACCGGCTAGGAGAATGCGGAAGTTGGCCATGATGAACTCCTTCTGTGAGGTGATGGTCGTGTCACCGGGCCGGTGATACCGGGATCTCCGGTGACGGAGAGGAACTCGTGAGCTGCCGGACAGCAGCTCGCGCTCGGGGGAGCGCTTCGCGCTCCAGCCGAAGCTTGAGGTTCGTGTGGGTCGGGTACTCGGCGGCAACCGCTTTAGCGTGGTGGCGATCCAGACGCCGGGCCGTGTCCGCCAGTCCGCTTTGTCCGGCGCACTTCGCCTCCGCGACGGCGAGCACCTTCTGCGCGTTCGTGTCCTTACGCAGAGGCGCCTTCTGCAGCGCCGTGCGTATGTCGGCCGGAGAGTTGTAGTCATGACCTGAGCGGTGCATGCACCGGGCCCACGGCCGGGTGGCTGTGGTGAATGTGCCGTCGTCGACGACTCGTTCCTGCTTCAGGCCCTCAAGGTCGCTGGCCGCGCTGTCTACTTGAAACCAGTCCTGCAGGTTGCGGTACAGGAACCGCTGCGCTTCCATGACGCAGCCGTCGTCGCTGCGGCGCAGGACCCCTCCCCTGGGCATCTTCGCCGTCAGCCGTTGTGCACCGCTGCCGCCGTACGTCTGGAACCACTGCTGTCGGCGCTCGGGCGAAAGCGCTGCGGTGTGCACGCTATTGGGATGGGCCGACAGTTTTTCATCCAGGCGGCGACGCACATCGAATCCATAGCCGTGTTTCCGAGCCCAGTTCACATCGTCGACCACGTAGGGAAATTCCCGGTACTCGGGAACCGGATTGCGACTCACGGGCCGGTAGTAGAATCCGTGATGCTCCATACACTTGCCGATCAGCAACTGTTCCGCGTCGTAGAGCACGTTGGTCTCCACGGCAGTGATCTCATGGGCTGCGGGCGCCGCAGACGACTGGTCACGTTCTGCCAGCGACACGGCAAGCAACGCACCCAGCACCAGAGCAACGCCCGCAACCCCTAGCGCACCGCGCTTCATCCCGGCCCCCTCGGCTCCACTGGAAAGACCCGTTACGCCCTCGCCAGCCGTGTGGTTCGCCTCCGCATCCGGCAGGACTTGAGCTTCGTCGGCCGGAAGGTTGTCTGGCAGACCGTGTCGACCGCATCAGACAATTCCGTGAACGAACGCCCGCGCCGGATCCGTGTATGCCACCTTGCCGGTGACACATGAGACCTGACCAGGCCCTTTCATCCAGTACGAAATGTCCAGGCCGGTGCCGGGAAGTGAGCGCTCCGCTTACGCGGCGCCCTTGTTCTCTCCATGCCGGCCCGCATCCGGACCACCCCGAATGGGACTGCGCGGTATGGGTGGACGTCCTCACCCAGCCCACGACGCCGGGCGCGGCGGAGTTCTACCGCGAACTGGAGCGGCTCTGCCTGCGCACCTTCGACGGCCGATACGCGACCACGCGGGTGGAGTGGTCCAAGGGCTGGGGCTACACCGACACGGCGGCCTGAGCCGACCGGGAGGTCATCGGCACGGCCGTAACCGCCTCGTACGGCGGCAGTGGCGTCCCGCCGCGTGGTGTAGCCGTTCCAGCGAGCGGAGCACCCACGCCGCGAGGCTGATCGACTTCTCCTGCAGGCCGCTCGGGGCGAGCAGGCCAAGACCGGTGAGGACCGCCGCGCCGCCGCAGGCGGGTGTGTGCCCGCTGCCCTCGGAGCGGGCGCGCTTGGGCATCATCGGCTACACCACCGCAAGGGACACGACCACGGCGACGGCGAGTGGGCGCGGGGCGTGCGGATCCTGGACCGGCTCGACCCGCACCGCGTCTTCAGCAACACCTTCCTGGACAACCTGCTCCGCGCCTGACCCCCGATCACCTTCGGGGGCATGCCCTCCTCTTGCTGCCCTCCCCCGCCGTGGAGCCCACCCGCCGTGCGGCTTGCGCCGGCGGGTGACCGGAGGCGCGCTTCGCGGCCGGAGGATTGTCTGCTTGTCCATGTCGACCACGTCAGACAATTCGGTGGCCACTTAACATGAGTCGCAGGGATCCGGGGCGGCGCAAACAGCCAGGATCTTTCATCCTGCTCGAAAAGCCCAGGTTGTTGATGGGAAGAGAGCGCTCCGCTCACGCGTTGCCAGCGTTCTCCCGATGTCGATGACCGGCGAGTTCATGGTTTTTTCAACCCCCGTACGCGCCCGGTGTGCCGCACTGGACAGCGGACGCCCCGGCGCCTCGGGGGGAGGGAATGGGGGGATCATGCTGCGCATTCACTTCACCGACGCCGACTTACTCAAGACGCGGGTGGCGGCGACGCCGGATCCGCTGTGGGAGGTCGCCATCAGCCTGCACCGGCTGCAGACCCGCCGCGGGCGGTGGGCCCACGCCCATTGGCACCGCACAGTCCGAACCCGTTTATGCGCCACCGGCACGGAGCGCAGCCTGCGCGGCCTGCTGCTGCCGCTGGTGCCCCGCGCCGCCTACTTCCCCGACTTCCTCACCCCGCCGGAGGCGGGCGAAGGACTCGCCGCCGGTCTGGAAGCCGTCCTCGCGACGCCGGCACAGCGGGTCCGGCACGAGGTCGGCCGGCTCGCACCCACCGGTACACACCTCCGTCGACTGGCGCGGCTGAGCGAGCCGGAGGCGCGCAGAGACCTGGTACGTGCCCTGCGGGCCTACCATGACACGGCCATCGCTCCGCAGCACGACCGCATCCAGGCCCGCATCGACGCCGAGCGCGCGGCCCGCGCCCGGGCCATGCTCCACTCCGGGATCGAGGGCGTCCTGGCCTCGCTGGGGCCGTGCCTGAGCTGGCGGAGCCCCGTGCTGCACGCCGTCTACCCCGAGGACCGCGACCTGCATCTGAACGGCCGCGGCCTGCTGCTGGTCCCGTCGTACTTCAACATGGGCAACCCGGTGGCCCTCGGTGACGCCACCCTGGCGCCGGTGCTGACCTACTCGCTCCACCACGAGCCCGCCCCCGCCGCCCTCCCGGCAGACCTCCGCGGCAGCGGGACGCCCCTGGCCAGGCTGCTGGGCCAGACCCGCGCCACGGTGCTGCGGCTGAGCGCGGGCGGCGCCACCAACGGCGAACTGGCCCGCGCCATCGGCATCTCCGCCTCCTCCGTCAGCCACCACACCACCACCCTGTGCGAGTCGGGCCTGATCCTCAGCCAGCGCCACGGCGCGTCCGTACTGCACACCCTCACCCCCCTGGGCGCCGCCACGCTCCGCGCCAACCCCGAGTGAGGTGGGCGTTGTCGGGACGAACCCGCGGCAGCCCGCCCACGAAACCGGGCCAAATCACCCAGGCAGCCCGACTTTTGCGCATCGACACCCACTCACCCGGTCCCGGGGACGACGGGCTGCCCAGGGCCTCCTACGTGAACGCCGTGGTGACGAACTCGCAGTAACACCGGCCGCAAACCGGGCATACCGATCCTTCGGGCCGACTTTTGCGCATCGGGCCAGCCGCCGGACCTGCCGCGGTGCCCGCCCGGCGCCGCCGCCCGCCTCCGGGCACAGCCGCGACCGGGGCAGCCCCGGGCCCGGCGGCCGGCACCCGTCGCCCGGTGCGTCGGCGGTCGGAGTGGGCGGTCCCGGCTCCGGCCCCGTAACCCGGTGCGTCGGCTGCCGGGGTGGGCCGGGTCCGGTGCCCGACCCCCCGTCGGCCGGGTGCGTCGGCGGTCGGGCCGGGGCCCCGTCGGCCGGGTACGTCGGCGATCCGGCCGGGGTGGCCCGGCTCCGCTCCCGTTGCCCGGGTGTATCGGCGATCGGGGCGGGCCCGCTCCTGGTGCTCCGCCCCCGTCGCGGGGGTCTGCTTTCGTAGTTTCGTTCCTCGGGTGCCCGCTCCCCCCGGGCCACCTCATAGCTGCCGGTCTGTCCACGGGCCGGAGTCCGGGGTCAAGGGTGGGGCGAAGCCCCATCGCGTAGCGACGTCCCCGGAGCGAAGCGGAGGGGGCGCCCTTGACGCCGGACGGAGGGCCGCACACTGAAGCGATGGGGTGGCCCGGGGGGTGCCCCCACGACACCGGGCACACCGACACCGGGAACCCCCGCACCCGACCCGGCCCCGCGGAGCGCCGCCGCCCCGGCGCCGTAGCCCTCCGCACCCGGCCCACGCAACGCACGACCGCCACGCCGACGCCGTACCCCCGACCCGGCCCACCCCACGACTGGCCACCGCCCCGCCCCCGTACCCCCGCACCCGCCCCGTGCTCCCGCCCGCTGGCCCGCCCCGGCGCCGTACCCTGCACGGTGCCCGCCACCGTGACGAACACAGAACTGTCAGAGGGGCGGCCTACCCTAGGGCGGGAGTGCGGGGATGCAGGGATGCGCGGGCGTAGGACGCGCAGACGCAAGAACACGCAGACGCAGGACGCACAGACACAGAGACGCGGTCGTGGTTCCACGCGGCACACCAGGTGCCCCGCCCGTGCCGATGCCCGGGTGGCAACATCAGGTCCACCCACGGTCCACCGGCGCGATCAGCAGACCGTTCCGGGGCGTTCTGAGGCCGGCTGTCAGTCGGCCATCGCGTAGAGCGTGGACTTCTTCGTGCGGCTGTCCGTGGCCGTGAAGTAGACCGCCTTGTTCGTGGCCGTCGGGGGCGAGAGGAACCGGCCGGCGGTTCTGAACACCCACGCCTCCTCGGACACGGTGATCGCCCGCAGGGTGCCGTCCTCGTGGCCGAGGAAGACCGTGGCGAACCCCACGACCGGATCGACCCTGACCTCGCCGGCCAGCGGGGAGGAGGTCTGCGTGCCGTTCGGGGTGTAGACGTCGTACAAGGTGTCGGTGTGGTTGTGGAAGTAGAGCGACGTGCCCGACAGGGCCAGTCCGCTGACTTGTCCCCGCACCCGGGAATCCCAGCGCCGCGCGCCGGTCGCGACGTCCACCGCGTGTACCACCCCGTTGGTCGTGCTGCCGACGTAGACGGTGTCGTCGTCCAGGGCGGGAGCGGAGTGCAGAGAGCCGCCCGCGACGTAGTCCCAGCGTTCGCGCCCCCCGGTGTCGAAGGCGTGCAGTCTGCCGTTGGCTGCGCCGACGTAGACCGTGCCGTCACCGACGACCGGCGCGCCGGGTGCGCGGTCGCGGGGGGCGGCGTACTCGGCGGTCCAGCGTCGCCTGCCGCTCTTCGCGTCGACAGCGTGGATCAGGTTCCCGGTGCCGGCGACGTAGACCGTGCCGTCACCGAACGCCGGGTCCGAGGGGAGCACCTTGCTGCCGAGGGGATACGTCCAGCGGGTGCTGCCGTCGGAGGTGTCGAGGGCGTGGAGCGTGCCGCCGGCGTCGGTGACGTAGGCCGTGCGCGCTTTGTCGTCCACCACGGCCCGGGTGCGGACATGCTTGCCGACCGAGACGGACCAGCGTGCCTTGCCGTTGATCGGGTCGATCGCGTACACCTTCTGGTCGCCGCCGACGTAGAGCGTCCCTTCGGCATACGACGCGACCGGGCCGAGTGAGGGCTTCGACGTGTCCCACAGCAGGGTGCCGGGCTCGGCCTCGTCGGCCGGGTCTTCGCGCTTGCCGTCCTTCGTGGTGTCATCGTCGCCCAACGCGCGCCAGGCGGTGAACCCGAGCGCCATGGCGCCCAGCGTGCCGAGCGTGGCCAGGGCCTCCCGGCGGCTGCGCGCCTCCTTGGGGGGCGGTGCGGGTTCGGGCAGCGGGTTGTCGGGCTGGTGGACGACGTGCGGGCCGGCCGGAGCCGGG
>NZ_BAAAPF010000037.1:0-34913 GCF_039531005.1 Streptomyces synnematoformans | reverse complement strand
TGGGTGATGAACAGCGCGATGCCCACGGCGATCGGCACCGCGATGGCCATCGCGATGACCGACGAGACGACCGTGCCGAAGGCCAGCACGGCGATGCCGAAGACCGGCGGGTCGGCGTTGGCGTTCCACTCGAAGGTGGTGAGGAAGTTGCCCTCGTTCTTCGACAGGGCCAGCGCGGCGCGGTAGGCGAGGAACGCCGCGATCGCGCCCATGATCACCAGCACGGTGATCCCGGACCCCTTGGACAGGCCGGCGAAGACCCGGTCGCCGAGGTGGGAGGCCGCCTTGCGGCGGCGGCGCGACGGCGTCGGCGCAGGTTCCGGCGGCGGGTCCGCGGTGCGTATGCCGGTGTCGGTACTCACGTTCGGTCTCCGGTCTGGGTGGGGCGGCGGCGCGGGGGTGTGCGCCTGTCGTCCCGGCGGCGGTGCACCGGATGGCGGGCCCGGGCCGCCCCGGCCCCCGCGCCGGTGGGCGCGGGGGCGGCGGGGGCCCGGGCGGGGGGTCAGGAGAGGGACTCCACGGTCGTACGGACCTTCTGCGCGACCTCGGCGGGCAGCGGGGCGTAGCCGAGCTGGCTCAGCTTCGACTGGCCGGCCTCGCTGGCCGTGTAGCCGAGGAAGGACTTGACCTTGGCGAGGTTGTCCTTGCTGTTGCCCTCGTCGCAGACGATCTCGTAGGTGAGCAGGGTCAGGGGGTACGCGCCCGCGGCGTCGGTGGTGTAGTCGAGCTGCATCGCCAGGTCGCTGCCGGTGCCGGTGACCTTGGCGGCGGCGATGGCCTTGGAGGCGTTCTCGCTGGTCGCCTCGACGGGCTCGGCGGCGCCGGTGTCCAGCAGGACGGTGTCGATGTCGCTGGCGGCGGCGTAGGACAGCTCGAAGTACGAGATCGCGCCGTCGGTCTGGTCCACCTGCGCGGAGACCCCGGAGGAGCCGTCCGCGGCCTGGCCGCCCGCCACGGGCCACTTCTTGCCGGGCTCGTGCGGCCAGGCGTCGGGCGCGGCGGCGGCGAGGTACCGCGTGAAGTTGTCGGTGGTGCCGGACTCGTCGGAGCGGTGCACCGGCTGGATCCCGGTGTCCGGCAGGTCGGCGTCCGGGTTGAGGTCGGCGATGGCCGGGTCGTCCCAGGCGGTGATGTCGCCGGTGAAGATCCGGGCGAGGGTGTCGGCGTCGAGGACGACGTCGTCCACGCCCTCCACGTGGTAGCCGACGGCGATGGGGCCGCCGAGCATCGGGATGTTGATGGCCTCGCCGTCCTTGCAGACCTTCTTCGACGTCTGGACCTCCTCGGGCTTCAGTACCGAGTCTGACCCGGCGAAGGCGGTCTTGCCCTGCAGGAACTCCTGGATGCCGGCGCCGGAGCCGGTGGCCTTGTAGTTGACGGTGACGTCCGGGCAGGCGCTCTGGTAGTCGCTGACCCACTGGTCGACGGCGTTCTTCTGCGCCGAGGAGCCCGACGCCAGCAGCTCGCCGGAGCCGGCGCACCGCACGTCGCCGGCGGCCTCCTGGGCGCCGCCGCCGGTGTCGGTGGAGCCGCCGGTGTTGTCGTCGGACCCGCAGGCGCCGAGGACGAGGGCGCCGGTGAGGGCCAGCGAGCCGGCGGCGGCGCGCAGCCGGGTGGTGCGGAGGAGCTTCACGGTGGGGGTCCTTTGCGGTTCTTACGGTTCTGGGCGAGACCTCTTCCTCAGGTATGCGCGTTCGCATCCGTCTCGCCTGCGCTGATTCACCTTTCGTCGCCGAAGTTAGGCAAATCAGGTGAATCGATCCGCCGTGTGAAGTGAACGGGAAGTGAATCTCCCCTCTCGTCCGGGCGACCGCCCCGCGGGCCCGGCCCGGGCCGCGCCCGGTGGGCCCCCTACGGGCCCTCCCGCAGCGGTTCCGGGGGCCGCGCGCTCCCGCTCGGCCGCGCGGGCACGTACGGTGAAGAGATGACGAGCATCGGTGGTACGGAGATGGTCGACTGGAATCTCGCGGTTGCGACCGCGACCCGGCTCGTGCGGCCGGGGCCCGAGGTAAGCCGCGACGAGGCACGCGCCATCGTCGGCGAGCTGCGGGCGCACGCCCGGTCGGCCGAGGAGCACGTACGCGAGTTCTCCCGGATGTATCCCGAGGGCGCCGACCCGCGGCACGACACCCCGGTCCTCGTGGTCGACCGGCCCGGCTGGATCAGGGCGAACGTCGCGGGCTTCCGCGCCGTCCTCGCGCCGCTGCTGGAGAAGATGGACAAGCGCCGCTCCGGCATCCCCGGCGGGGCCGTCCTCGGCGCCGTCGGCGGCAAGGTGACCGGCGTCGAGCTGGGGATGCTGCTGTCGTTCCTGTCCTCCCGCGTCCTTGGCCAGTACGAGACCTTCGCCCCCGCCACCCGCGACCTGCCCGGCGGCCCCGCCGCCCACGCCGGCTCCGACCGCGGCGGCGCCGGCCAGGGCCGGCTGCTGCTGATCGCGCCGAACATCGTCCACGTCGAACGGGAGCTGGAGGTCGCTCCGCACGACTTCCGGCTGTGGGTGTGCATCCACGAGGAGACCCACCGCACGCAGTTCACCGCGGTGCCGTGGCTGCGCGACCACCTGCAGGGCGAGATCCAGTCGTTCCTCGGCGAGACCGAGATCGACCCGGCCACCCTCCTGGACCGCGTACGCGAGGCGCTGCAGAGCCTCAGCGGCGGCAAGGAGGAGAACGGCGAGGAGCGCAGCATCGTCGAGGTCGTCCAGACCCCCGCGCAGCGGGAGATCCTCGGCCGGCTCACCGCCGTGATGTCCCTGCTGGAGGGGCACGCCGACTACGTGATGGACGGCGTCGGCCCGCAGGTCGTGCCGTCGGTCGCGGAGATCAGGGAGAAGTTCACCAAGCGGCGCCAGGCCGGCGCGGGCCGGCTGGACCAGGCGCTGCGCAAGCTGCTGGGCCTGGACGCGAAGCTGCGGCAGTACCGCGACGGCGAGCGCTTCGTCCGGCAGGTCGTGGCGGAGGTCGGCATGGACGGCTTCAACCGGGTGTGGACCTCGCCCAACACGCTGCCGACCAAGGCGGAGATCGCCAAACCGGCGGACTGGATCGCGCGGGTGCACAGCCGCGCCGAGAGCTGACGGCTGCTTCCGGCGGTTCCCGTGGCGGCGGTATGGGGCGCGAGTTTCACCCGTCCGAGGGAGCGAACCCGGCGTTGCCGCGTGCAATGCTCGGTTCTCCGCTCTCCTCTGTCACCATCGACACACGTACAGTGACGGCGGTCGAGGTGAGTCGGAGCGAGCTTTTCCGCCGCCAGCGAAAGTGAAGTGAAAGCCATGGGTCCCCATCCAGCGGTCGCCGCGATACGTCTGGCAGTACGCCGCGTTCTGCACGACGTGCTGACCGAGCACGCGACGGCGCAGGTTCCCGCCGCCGCCGTGTCCTCCCCGGCCGCCGCGGCCCCCGTGCCCGCCCCGGCCGCCCGCGCCCGCCTCTCCGCGGGCACCTCCGTCCGGGCCGTCCGCTGCCCGGCCGCCTCCGCCCCGCCGGGCGCCGGCGCCCCCGCCGCGTCCCCCTCCGCCGCGTCCCCCGCTGTCTCCTCCGCGTCCTCCGCTTCGGCCCCCGGCGCCGCGCCGGCCGCCGCCCCGCTCGTCCTCGTCGCCTGCTCCGGCGGCGCCGACTCCATGGCGCTCGCCTCCGCCCTCTCCTTCGAGGCCCCCCGCCAGGGCGCCCGCGCCGGCGGCATCACCGTCGACCACGGCCTCCAGGACGGCTCCGACCTGCGCGCCCAGGAGGTCGTCGCCCGGCTGCGCAGCCTCGGCCTGGACCCCGTCGAGTCCGTACGCGTCGACGTGGGCCGCGACGGCGGCCCCGAGGCCGCCGCCCGCGACGCCCGCTACGAGGCGCTGGACGAGGCCGCGCAGCGGCTCGGCGCCGCCGCCGTACTCCTCGGCCACACCCGCGACGACCAGGCCGAGACCGTGCTGCTGGCGCTCGCCCGCGGCTCCGGCGTGCGCTCCCTGTCCGGCATGGCCGCCACCTCCGGGCCCGGCGGCCGGTACCGCCGCCCGTTCCTCCAGATCGACCGCCAGGTCGCCCGCAAGGCGTGCCTGGTCCAGTCGCTGCCCGTCTGGGACGACCCGCACAACGCCGACCCCGCCTACACCCGCTCCCGCGTCCGCCACGAGGCGCTGCCCGTGCTGGAGAAGGCCCTCGGCCGCGGCGTCGTCGAGTCCCTGGCCCGCACCGCCCGGCTCGCCCGCGACGACGCCGACGCCCTCGACACCTGGGCCGCCGACGCCGAGCGCGGCGTGCGCGACGCCGAGGGCCGCCTCGACGTCCGCGGGCTGTACGCGCTGCCGCCCGCCGTCCGCCGCCGCATCCTGCGCCGCGCCGCGCTCGCGGCCGGCTCCCCCGGCGGCTCCCTCTTCAGCCGGCACGTCGAGGAGATGGACAAGCTCATCACCGGCTGGCGCGGCCAGGGCGCGATCAACCTCCCCGGCCGCGTGTCCGCCCGTCGCGAACAGGGCCGGCTGGTGGTCCGGCGTGACGGCTGAGGTGCCGTACGGCGCGGACGCGCTCCTGACCGGCCGGGGAACGGATGGCAGACTGTTCGTTCGGCAGTGGTCGTCGACGAACGAGAGTGACCCCGGGTGAATGAGAAGGACATGGGCGCGGACCTGGAGAACGTGCTCATCACCAAGGAAGAGATCGACGCCAAGCTCGCCGAGACGGCCGCGAAGATCGACGCGGAGTACGCGGACAAGGACCTCCTGATCGTCGGGGTGCTCAAGGGCGCCGTGATGGTCATGGCGGACCTCGCCCGCACGCTGTCCACACCGGTGACGATGGACTGGATGGCCGTCTCCTCGTACGGCGCGGGCACCCAGTCCTCCGGCGTCGTACGGATCCTCAAGGACCTCGACACCGACATCCAGGACCGGCACGTCCTGATCGTCGAGGACATCATCGACTCCGGCCTCACGCTCTCCTGGCTGCTGTCCAACCTCGGTTCGCGCCGCCCCGCCTCGCTGCGGGTGTTCACGCTGCTGCGCAAGCCGGAGGCGGCGAAGGTGCCCATCGACGTGGACTGGGTCGGCTTCGACATCCCCAACGAGTTCGTCGTCGGCTACGGGCTCGACTACGCCGAGAAGTACCGGAACCTGCCCTTCGTCGGCACCCTTGCGCCGCACGTGTACGGTGGCTGACGCAGTCCGCGGCGACGCGGGCGCGGACTGACGCGCGGGCCGAGGGGACCGCACGCCGCCGCCTCCCGGCGGCCGGATGCGGGCCGCTGCGGGCCGCCCGGGGAACACCGGGGGGTTTCCCGCCGTTGGAGCATGGGAAAGCCGGTTTGTTAGCCGTCCCCGCCGGGGGCGGGCGACAATTCTGGGGTACCGTCCGAACGTCAGTGGTTTCAGTTTGGACCGATAGCAGGCATACGCACGGCCACGGGCTCGGTCAGGAGCCAGCCGTGCCTCACTGGGCAGGAGGGACGGGGCGTAAAGCCGCCCCGTGTGGATGGACGTGAAGCGCTACTTCCGTGGGCCGGTCATGTGGATCGTGCTGGCCGTCCTTGCCGTGGTCCTGTTGATGCAGCTGGTCGGCTCCTCCGAGGGCTACAAGTCCGTGGACACCGCCAAGGTCGTCGCCGCGATCGAGAAGGACCGCGTCAGCTCCGCCGAGCTGACCACCGGCAACAGCGAGACCATCAAGGTTCAGCTGAAAGACGACGCCAAGAAGATCGACGGCAGCGACAAGGTCCAGGCGAACTACATCGACACCCAGGGTGCCGACCTCGCCGACCTGCTGCAGAACAGGTTCGACAAGGGCGAGATCCCCGACGGCTACTCGGTCAAGGAGACGAAGGACAACCCCTTCGTCAGCATCCTGCTCTCCCTGCTGCCGTTCGTCCTCATCGTGCTCGTCTTCCTCTTCCTGATGAACCAGATGCAGGGCGGCGGCTCCCGGGTCATGAACTTCGGGAAGTCCAAGGCCAAGCTCATCACGAAGGACACCCCGAAGACGACCTTCACCGACGTGGCCGGGGCCGACGAGGCCGTGGAGGAACTCCACGAGATCAAGGACTTCCTGCAGGAGCCCGCGAAGTTCCAGGCCGTCGGCGCCAAGATCCCCAAGGGCGTGCTGCTCTACGGCCCGCCCGGCACCGGCAAGACGCTGCTGGCCCGCGCCGTCGCCGGCGAGGCCGGGGTGCCGTTCTACTCCATCTCCGGCTCCGACTTCGTCGAGATGTTCGTCGGCGTCGGCGCCTCCCGCGTCCGCGACCTGTTCGAGCAGGCCAAGGCGAACGCGCCGGCGATCGTCTTCGTCGACGAGATCGACGCCGTCGGCCGGCACCGCGGCGCCGGCATGGGCGGCGGCCACGACGAGCGTGAGCAGACGCTGAACCAGCTGCTCGTCGAGATGGACGGCTTCGACGTCAAGGGCGGCGTCATCCTCATCGCGGCCACCAACCGGCCCGACATCCTCGACCCCGCGCTGCTGCGCCCCGGCCGCTTCGACCGGCAGATCGGCGTGGAGAGCCCGGACATGCAGGGCCGGCTGGAGATCCTCAAGGTCCACCAGAAGGGCAAGCCCATCGCCCCGGACGTGGACCTGTCCGCCGTCGCCCGGCGCACCCCCGGCTTCACCGGCGCCGACCTCAGCAACGTGCTCAACGAGGCCGCGCTGCTCACCGCCCGCAGCGACAAGAAGCTCATCGACAACTCGATGCTGGACGAGGCCATCGACCGCGTGGTCGCCGGCCCCCAGAAGCGCTCCCGGATCATGTCCGAGAAGGAGAAGAAGATCACCGCGTACCACGAGGGCGGGCACGCCCTGGTCGCGGCGGCCTCTCCCAGCGGCGACCCGGTGCACAAGGTGACGATCCTCTCCCGCGGCCGCGCCCTCGGCTACACGATGGTGCTGCCCGACGAGGACAAGTACTCCACCACGCGCAACGAGATGCTCGACCAGCTCGCGTACATGATGGGCGGCCGCGCGGCCGAGGAACTGGTCTTCCACGACCCGACGACCGGCGCCGCCAACGACATCGAGAAGGCCACCGGCCTCGCCCGCAAGATGGTCACGCAGTACGGCATGACCGAGCGGCTCGGCGCGATCAAGTTCGGCTCCGACCAGTCCGAGCCCTTCCTGGGCCGGGAGCTGTCCCACCAGCGCGACTACTCCGAGGAGGTCGCCGCGCTGGTCGACGAGGAGGTCAAGAAGCTGATCGAGACCGCGCACAACGAGGCGTGGGAGATCCTCGTCGAGAACCGCGACGTCCTCGACAACCTGGTGCTGGAGCTGCTGGAGAAGGAGACCCTCGGCAAGGACGAGATCGCCGAGATCTTCCGCCCGCTGGTCAAGCGCCCGCTGCGGCCGGCGTGGACCGGCTCCTCGCGGCGTACGCCCTCGACCCGGCCGCCGGTCGCCTCCCCGCGGGAGTCGAACGGGGCCGCCGCGACCGCGCCGAAGATGCTCGACAAGGCCGACACCCCGCCGGTGGGCGGCGGGCTGCCCGGCGGCCTGCAGGGCACGCTGCCGGGCGAGGGCCCGCAGCACGAGCCGTCGCCGAGCGAGGGCGGTCAGCCGTAGCGGGCACTGCGGAGACTGCGGATACTGCTGGAATGTGTGTGGCGCCCCCGAGGTTCTAGCCTTGGGGGCGCGGCCATACGCGCAGGACGCGCAGGTACGAGAGGCACGACGATGACGGATGCGGCATTCCGGCCGGACCACGGCCCGGAGCACGGGAGACCCGGGTACCCGGGGCCGGGCGGACCCGGGTACGGCGACTTCGACGAGAAGCGCGCCGAGAGCGCCGTGCGGGAACTGCTCATCGCCGTCGGCGAGGACCCGGACCGCGACGGTCTGCTGGACACGCCGGCGCGGGTGGCGCGCGCGTACAAGGAGATATTCGCCGGGCTGCGGCAGCGGCCGGAGGACGTGCTGACGACGACGTTCGACCTGGGCCACGACGAGATGGTGCTGGTCAAGGACATCGAGGTGCTGAGCACGTGCGAGCACCACCTGGTCCCGTTCGTGGGCTCCGCGCACGTGGGGTACATCCCCTCGCACGACGGGAAGATCACGGGGCTGTCGAAGCTGGCCCGGCTGGTGGACGTGTACGCGCGCAGGCCGCAGGTGCAGGAACGGTTGACCACGCAGATCGCGGACTCGCTGATGGAGATACTGGAGCCCCGCGGTGTGATCGTGGTCATCGAGTGTGAGCACATGTGCATGACGATGCGCGGGGTGCGGAAGCCGGGGGCGAAGACGCTGACGTCGGCGGTGCGCGGGCAGCTGCGGGACCCGGCGACGCGGGCCGAGGCGATGAGCCTGATCAAGGCGCGCTGATGGGGGACGGGGCGGAGGAGCCGAAGGCGTGCTGCGCGCCGGGCCGCGGGGGCGGTGGCCCGGAGGGGCTTGCGGGGCCGGGACGTACGGAGGCTGGACGGCCCGCTTCCGGAGCCGCGGCGGCCGTGGACACCGCGGTGGAGGGCGCCTCCGGGGCCGCCCCGGGGGCGTACGAGCCGCGCGGCGGCTGGCGGGAGCTGCCCGGCGGTACGTTCCGGATGGGGTGCGACGACGGGCCGTACCCGGACGACGGGGAGGGCCCGGCGCGTGACGTGACGGTCGACGGCTTCGCGGCCGCGGCGACGACGGTGACGAACGAGGAGTTCGCGGCCTTCGTGGAGGCGACGTCGCACGCCACGGACGCCGAGCGCTTCGGCTGGTCCTTCGTCTTCGCGGGCTTCCTGCCCAAGAACTTCCCGCCCACCGCCGCACCGCCGCAGACGCCCTGGTGGCGGCAGGTCCACCAGGCCGATTGGCGCCACCCAGAGGGCCCCGGCTCCGGCCTGCGCGGCCGCTGGGACCACCCGGTGGTGCACGTCTCGCACGCCGATGCGCTCGCCTTCTGCGCCTGGGCGGGCACGCGGCTGCCGACGGAGGCGGAGTGGGAGTACGCGGCGCGCGGCGGGCTGGACGGCCAGCCGTACCCGTGGGGCGCGGAGCGGGAGCCGGCGGGCGCGTACCGGATGAACATCTGGCGCGGCAGCTTCCCCGACCGCAACACGGCGGCCGACGGCTACCGCGGCACCTGCCCGGTCGACGCCTTCGAGCCCAACGCCCACGGGCTGTACAACGCGACGGGCAACGTGTGGGAGTGGTGCGCCGACTGGTTCCACGCCCGGCACCACCGCAAGGCGCCGCGCGACAACCCGCGCGGGCCGCGGCTGGGGCAGTCGCGGGTGCTGAAGGGTGGGTCGCACATGTGCCACGAGTCGTACTGCCTGCGGTACCGGACGTCGGCGCGGATGGGGAACACCCCGGACAGCTCCAGCGGCAATACAGGCTTCCGCACGGTCCGCACAGCCGCCCCCGCCCCCTCACCCCGCACTCCCACCCAAGGGTAGGCCCGCCCTGTGACACAGCGGCGCCGCGCGGGTCGCGTGGGCCGCCCTGTGCCGACGCCGGGCCGTGCGGGTCGGGTAGGCCGCCCGGAGCTGATGCCGGGCCGTGCGCGTCGGGTAGGCCGCCGTGCGTCGGCGCCGAGCCGTGTGCGTCGGCGCCCGACTCCGCGGTCGGCGTAGCCGTAACGCAGGCGCCCTGCCTCGGTCGCCGGGGCTCCCGAGGCGATGCCACGAACAACGCCGACCCACCTCACCCGCACTCCCACCCAAGGGTAGGCCCGCCCCCTGACACGGCCGCTCGACGCCGTACGCACCGCCCGTCCCTGCCCGCCCCGTCCGCTCCCGCCCGCCCTGCCGGGGCAGGGCCGGCCGGGGGCGCATACGCTGGTGCTATGACGGGTGCGCGCAGAGGGCAGGTGGCGGGGCTGCCGGACTACGGCCGCTGTGCCGTCATGGGCGTCGTCAACGTCACTCCCGACTCCTTCTCCGACGGCGGCCTGTGGTTCGACCCCGCGACCGCCATCAAGCACGGCATCGACCTCGTCGCCACCGGCGCCGACATCGTCGACGTCGGCGGCGAGTCCACCCGCCCCGGCGCGCCCCGCGTGGACGAGGACGAGGAGCTGCGCCGCGTCCTGCCCGTCGTACGGGGCCTCGCGGCCGAAGGCGTACTCGTCTCCGTCGACACCATGCGCGCCACCGTCGCCGAACGGGCGGTCGCCGCCGGCGCCCGGCTCGTCAACGACGTCAGCGGCGGCCTCGCCGACCCCGCGATGGTGTCGGCGGTGGCCGAAGCGGACGTGCCGTTCGTCGTCATGCACTGGCGCGGGCAGTCCATCGACATGAACAACCGCGCGGTCTACGCGGACACCGTCACCGAGGTCGTCGACGAACTGCGCCGCAGCCTGGACCGGGCCGCGGCCGGCGGGATCGGCCTTGAGCGCATCATCGTCGACCCGGGTCTCGGCTTCGCCAAGGAGACGCCGCACGACCTCGTGCTGCTGAACAGCCTCGCCCGGCTGCGCGCGGAGCTGGGCCGGCCGCTGCTGGTGGCGGCGTCGCGGAAGCGGTTCCTCGGGCGGGTGCTGGCCGGCCCGGACGGTGCCCCGCCGCCGGCCCGCGAGCGGGACGCCGCGACGGCGGCGGTGTCCGCGATAGTGGCGCGGGAGGGCGCGTGGGCCGTACGGGTCCACGAGGTGCGGCCGACGGCGGACGCGGTGCGGGTGGCGTCGGCGCTGGAGGGCCCCGGCGCGTAGCACCGGCGTACGGAGACGCAGACGAACCCGCGGTCATCCGTCGTTGTCGGAGGGGCGGCCTACCCTGGGGCGGGAGTGCGGGGAAGGCGCGGTCAGCGCGGTGCGGTGGAGCGGCCTGCCCGAGGGCGGGAGCTCGGGGTACGTACATTGCCCACGCGCCCGGGCGGGCCCGGCGGCCTCCCCAACCCTCGCCCCGTCGCACAAGGCCCGGATCGCGTTCATAGCCCGTTCGAGTCGACGTCACGCGCCATACGGCTGCCCCGTCGACCCTCCGGGTAGACGCGGCGAGAGCCGGGGCCGGGCCGCGGGCAGTCGCGACAGCCCCGGTCGTACAGCTTGTCACCAGCCGCAGGTACATTCGATCGAGGGCCCCGGGGCGGGGCCGGGCGTCGCGGCGGCACAGCTTCAGCGCTCGCGACCCCCCGAGTCCCGTCGGGCCCCGGGCACCGGGCACCGGGCCGGCATCGACCGAGACGAGCCGCACGAGCCGCACGCAGCCCAGGGGACGGCCACCGACGCAGGACGCACAAAGGCAGGACGCACAGGACACACAGAACGCACGGGACACGCACGGCACGCAGACGCACAGGACACACGACGCAGGACGCAGAAGGTACACGCACCACGCAGGAGGCGAGGCGAGCCATGACCGTAGCCGACCGGGTTGCGCTGCACGGCCTCAGGGCACGCGGTCATCACGGCGTCTTCGCCCACGAGCGTGCCGAGGGCCAGCCCTTCGTCGTCGACCTCGTCCTCCACCTGGACACCCGCGCGGCCGCCGCCGACGACGACCTGGCGCAGACCGTCCACTACGGCGTCGTCGCCGAAGAGGCCGTCGCCGTCGTCGAGGGAGAGCCGGTGGACCTGATCGAGACGCTCGCCGAGCGGATCGCCGCGCAGTGCCTGAGACACTCGCCCGTGCAGCAGGTGGAGGTGACGGTGCACAAGCCGGACGCGCCGATCACCGTGCCGTTCGACGACGTGACCATCACCATCACCCGAAGCAGAGGTTGATCATTGAATCGCAGCGACCCGACCGTGCAGCCAGTGCCGCCTTCCGTGGTCGAGCAGGTCGACGCGGCCGACTCGACCCTGCAGAACCCCAAACTGGCCGTGCTCTCCGTCGGCAGTAACCTCGGCAACCGCCTGGAGACCCTCCAGGGCTCCGTGGACGCGCTGGAGGACACCCCCGGCCTCCGCGTCAAGGCCGTCTCCCCGGTGTACGAGACCGACCCCTGGGGCGTCGAGCCGGGCAGCCAGCCGACGTTCTTCAACGCCGTCCTGCTCGTACGGACCACCCTCCCGCCCGCCTCCCTCATGGAGCGCGCCCACGCCGTCGAGGAGGCCTTCTCGCGCGTACGGGACACCGAGTGGGGCCCGCGCACGCTGGACGTCGACATCGTGGCGTACCAGGGCGTCGTCTCCGACGACCCCGCCCTGACACTTCCGCATCCCCGCGCGCATGAGCGCGCCTTCGTGCTCGTCCCGTGGTACGACGTGGATCCCACGGCCGAGCTGCCCGGGCACGGCCCGGTGTCCGAGTTGCTGACGCAGGTCGGCCGGCAGGGCGTGCACAAGCGTGCGGATCTCGAACTGCGGCTGCCCGACTGAGCGCGTTCCGCCGGTCCTTCGGGGCTACGATCTCTGGGAGTTCTGGGAGGAGCGCGTTCGGTGAGGCAACTGCGCATCGGGGTGTTGGCCGGCATCTTCGTGGTGGCGGGGGTACTGGCCTGGGCGGGATCCCGGCTGTGGAACTCGGTGGGCACGCTCCCGAGCGTCCCCGTCGCCGCCCCGGTGGTGCTGGCGCTGATCGCCACGATCCTGACGGCGACGGCCCTGTCCATCCGCTCCCGGCTCGGCGCGCAGCGCGAGCGCGATCCGCAGGCCAAGGGGGTCGACCCGATGATGGCGGCGCGGGCGGTGGTGCTGGGGCAGGCGAGCGCGCTGGTCTCGGCGCTGGTGGCGGGGCTGTACGCGGGGCTGGGGCTCTTCCTCGTACTGGACGGGCTGGACTACGGCACGCGCCGCTCGCAGGTGGTGTACGCGGCGCTGGCGGTGGTGGCGGCGGCACTGGTGGTCGCGGCGGCGTTCTTCCTGGAACGGGTGTGCAAGCTGCCGGACGACGATGACGACGACGGGCCGTTGCCGCGGGCCTAGGGCACGGTTCGTACGGCCGCTAGGCTCGGCACCATGACTGCCGCGCCCACCGGAGACGCCGCCACCGGAGACGCCGCCCACGCCCCCGCCGCCGGGGGCACCGCCCCGCTGACGGTCGGCATCGGCGGCGCGGCCGAGCAGACCGACATGGTGCTCAACATCGGCCCGCAGCACCCCTCCACCCACGGCGTGCTGCGCCTGCGCCTGGTCGTCGACGGCGAGCGCGTCGTCAGCGCGGAACCGGTCATCGGCTACATGCACCGCGGCGCGGAGAAACTCTTCGAAGCCCGCGACTACCGCCAGATCCTCGTCCTCGCCAACCGCCACGACTGGCTGTCGGCCTTCTCCAACGAGCTGGGCGTGGTCCTGGCCGTCGAGCGCATGCTCGGCATGGAGGTGCCGGAGCGGGCGGTGTGGCTGCGTACGCTGCTCGCCGAGCTGAACCGGGTCCTCAACCACCTGATGTTCCTCGGCTCGTACCCCCTCGAACTCGGCGGCATCACCCCCATCTTCTACGCCTTCCGCGAGCGCGAGGACCTCCAGGCCGTCATGGAGGAGGTCTCCGGCGGGCGCATGCACTACATGTTCAACCGCGTCGGCGGCCTCAAGGATGAACTGCCCGCCGGCTGGACGGGCCGGGCACGCGCGGCCGTACGCGCGGCGCGGGCGCGGATGGACGTCTTCGACCGGCTGGTGCTGGGCAACGAGATCTTCCGCGGCCGCACGCGCGGCGTCGGCGTACTGCCGCCGCAGACCGTGCATGCGTACGGCGTGAGCGGGCCCATCGGGCGCGCCTCGGGGGTGGACTTCGACCTGCGCCGCGACGAGCCGTATCTGGCGTACGGGGAACTGGGCGGCACGCTGCGCGTCGTCACCCGCGAGGAGGGCGACTGCCTCGCGCGCTTCGAGGTGCTGCTGGCGCAGACGCACAACTCCCTCGACCTGGCCGACGCCTGCCTGGACCGGCTGGCGGAGCTGCCGCCGGGGCCGGTGAACCAGCGGCTGCCGAAGGTGCTGAAGGCGCCGGAGGGGGAGACGTACGCCTGGACGGAGAACCCGCTGGGGCTGAACGGCTACTACCTGGTGTCGAAGGGTGAGAAGACGCCGTACCGGCTGAAGCTGCGCTCCGCGTCGTACAACAACATACAGGCGCTGACCGAGCTGCTGCCGGGGACGCTGGTGCCGGACATGGTGGCGATCCTGGGGTCGATGTTCTTCGTGGTCGGGGACATCGACAAGTGAGGAGAAACGCGGGCGAATCCCCGCTCAGCTGGCCTGCTCCAGGTCGATGACGGGGCCGACGGGCCCGTGCGGGTCGTCGTCGGGGTCGTCGGTGTCGTCGCCGTCGCCGGAGGCCGCGGGGACGACACCGGAGCCGGCCTGGCCCGCGGCTTCGGCACCGTCGCCAGCTTCGGCCCGGGCCCCGGCTTCGGCGAGGACCTCGGGCCCGACGACGTCGGCGAGGTCGGCGCCGGGGTCGCCGGGCTCCTCGGGCGCGGGACGGTGGCCGCTGCCGGCCGGGCCGCGGTCCGCCCGCGGGGAGCCGCCGGCACGGCGCTGGCCGGGCGGAACCGGCCGCCTGGTCGGGGCGAAGTAGCTGAAGCCGGCGGCGTCGCCGGAGGGCGCCTGCTCGTGGGTCTGCCCGTGGCCCTGACGCGCGGCGTTGCCGGCGAGGTCGTCGAGGGCGCGGGAGGCGCGCAGGTACGTGGCGGGGGAGGGCGGCCGCGCCTGCGGCTGACCGCCGACGGGCGGCAGCTGCTTGACGGGCGTCGCGGCCTCGATGGCCAACTGCCGCCGCCCTTCGAGCGCGGAGGCGCGCTCGGACTCGGCGGTGGCGTACCGCGCGAGCAGCGCCGCGTGATCCGTACGCAGCCGGGCGAGGTCGACGTGCCGCGCCCCGAGCCGCTTCTCCAGCTCCCCGCGGATGCGACGGGCCTCTTCGAGGTCGCCCTTCAGCTCGGCCAGCTGCTCCTCGTGCCGCCGCTCGGCCCGCGCCCGGGCTCCGGTGGCCTCGGTGACCTGGAGGGCAGCCGTACGATCCCGCAACCGCAACAGCGCCGAAGCCCCCACCGCGGCCCCGGCGGCCCCCACGGCAAGCCACCGCACGGCCGACCCGTCCCCGGAAACCAGCCACGCCCCGGCGGCGCAACCCAGCGCGACCACGGCGAAGGACACGGGCGGCAGGAGCCCGCGCATCGGCGACGAGAAGCGGTGGCGTCCACGAGGCATGGCGGCAACTTACCGCGGAGATGTCCCAAATGGAGCAGCCCAGAACCGATCGTTTCCCGCCAGTTACGTCCCACCCGCCCACCACCCCCGCCCCGGCCACCCCCGGAGACCGGCCTGGAGGCCGGCCCCGGCCCCGCGGCCCGGACCGGCCGCGCGGGGCGGCGGGGCGGGGGTCGCGAATTAGCGGAATCGGTTTAGCGGGACTGACGTCGACTGGTTCGGGCCAGCACTCGGTGGAATTTCATCATTGCCGGAAGAGGCAATGTCTGACGAAAATTCGACGGTGGTGCAACTGGATCAGACTTCGATAGCGTCACGTCACACAGAGTTCCCCCTATCTCCCCGGAGTCGACGTGAAGCGCCGCCCTCTCCCCGCCGCCGCGGCGGCCGTTGCCGCCCTGAGCCTGCTCCTCGCCGCCTGCGGCGGCAGCGACGACGACACGAACGCGGACGACAAGATCAAGGGCGCCGAGTCGGCCACCGCGTCTCCCTCGCCGAGCGAGTCGGCCGCGGAGAGACCGAAGATCGAACTGCCGGACGAGGCGAAGAACGTGTTCGAGGACGCCGAGACCGGCGACCCGAAGAAGGACGCGGTGCTGGCGGACAACGCCGACATGGTCAACGCTCTCGACGACGCAATCTTCCGCGGCACTACTGACACCGAAGCCCTCAACTTCTTCCTTTCCGATCTCGGCAGGATGAAGGCGACCCAGTTCGTCAAGGGCTACTTGGACAACGATCACGCGTGGGCCGGCACCACCCGATACTTCGATCGGCAAGTGAGTTTCCGGGACGACGGTGCGGCCGTGGTCATCTACTGCGCGGACGAGCGCAACGCCTATCTCACCGATGCCAAGACAGGTAAAGCGGACAGTGAGGCATCCGCTGGGACAAAGCCGTACGTGCTGTACAACACGCGCCTTGAGTAGAACGAGCTGGGTGTCTGGCAGACGGTCAACGTCATTTCAGATCGAGGGGCAGCGCAATGCAAGCCGTGAAACAGTCTCTCATCGCGTTAGGTTCTGCCCTTGCGGTGCTCGGACTGTTATCCATTCCTGTTGCTGCCCAGGGAGGGGGAAAGGGTGGCGCAGGGGACTTTGGCGCGGCTCCGGTTGAGGAAGGCCGCGTCGCAGGCGACTCTATTTCGGCAGAAGCCGCGGCCGAGGTCTTATATTCGACCAGTACAGGATCAGGCGACAATTCCGAAGGATCGCTGACACCGGTGAGCGACTGGTCCCCTCCATCCTGTTGGTACGCACCCAAGTGGACGGCGGAGGAGGCTGCGCAAACCCGGTTCGACGGGATGGTCGACGTGAGTCCTCAACACGACGCGGGCAATGCCGAGGCCATGAAGGAAAGGTACATCGACGGTGAGCACGGTGCATTCAATGTCGAGAAGAACAACAAGGGCTACTGGTGGGGTGCGTACACCAACCCCGCCGCGGATAGCAGCCAGTCTTCCTTGGACTGTGCCGAGATGCCTTTCTGGGTAGACACCGGTGACGAGCCGCCCGCCGAGATCGAGAACACCATCAACCCCGAGATCCTCGCCCAACTCGCCTACCAGGAGATCCGCATCCCGGAGGCCACCCCGACCCTGCAGCCGGACGGCGACCGGCAGGTCGTGAACCTTCCCACCTGGGTGTCCGTGGACGACGCCGCTTTCCAGCCTGTCTCCGCCACCGCCAGAGTCGACGTACTCGGCATCGAGGCCACAACCACCGCCACCCCCGGAAGCCTGCACATCGACCCCGGCACCGACGACGCCCTCACCTTCCCCGAGTCCGGTGAATGCCTCCTCAACGACGACGGCAGCGTCGGCCGGAAGAGGCCCGCCGGTGCCGAGGGGGCGCCGCCCTGTGGTGTGCAATACCTCCGGTCCACGGAGGCGACCGGGCCGTACGAGTTCGAGGGCAGCGTCACCTGGGACGTCAGCTGGACCGGGACCAACAACCCCGAACCCACCGAACTGCCTTCCGGGACGTTCGCCAGCGAGCAGGACGTCACCGTCAGGGAAATCCAGTCTGTCGTCCGGTGACGACAACGCGACGCCAGGCGTACAGCCGGCTGTCTGCCGTGACCGCGACCCGAGCCTTGCATGGCAGTACATGCAGCAGAGCAATCACTTCCGGCCCTGGACGGACGGGAAGGACGAGATGGCGGACTTAAAGATCAAGGGCGACGTTCTCGACGAACTGCACCACACCTTCACCACCATCGCCAAGCGAATGGACCGCGCCAGCAGGTCGATGAAAGGCGCGGACAGCGAAGCCGTCGGGGCCTGGATGCTGATCAAGCACGTACAGGACTTCGCCGACGAATGGGACTACGGCATCGAACAGCTGGGGAAGCACGCCGACGGGGCGGCGCGGATGCTTCGGAAGATCGCCAAGGACTTCGACGGGCTGGAGCGCGAGCTTGAGGCGGCCCTTCGGCCCAAGGGGAAGTGACGTGGGCGACAAGGGCTTCCCCAACCTCGGTTTCGCCCCGGCGCCCGGCGACGTGCACGCCACCCGGCAGCTTTCCCGTGCGATAGGAAAACTCGCCGACGAACTGGGCACGACGGTGACGGAACTGGAGCGCATCGACGGCGGCCAGTGGAAGGGCAAGGCGGCCACCGCGTTCACCGATCACGTGGTCGAGGACGTGGCGCCGGACATGAAGCGGGCGTACACCTCCTTCGACAAGGCCGCCACCGCCCTGCGGCGTTGGGCCGTGGACCTGGAACGCTTCCAGGACGAGGCGGCCGGCCTGGAACGCGAGGCGCGTCTCAAGCGGGATGCCCTCGGCGAAGCGCAGCGCCTCGTGGCCGCCGGGGCGGCGACGCCGTACCTCGACGGCCCGGCGGCGGGCCGCGCCGCGGAAGAGCGTGAGACGGAGAAGGAGAAGAAGCAGCAGGAGAAGCGGGAGGACGCCGCCGAGGCGGCGGGTGACGCGCTCGAAGACGTACGGAAACGGGCGGAGGAACTGCGGGAGCGCTACTTCCATGCGGCAAACGCAATCTGCCGGCATCTGGACACCGCGGCGGATATCGCTCCGGACGAG
This sequence comes from Streptomyces synnematoformans, assembly GCF_039531005.1. Taxonomy (NCBI): domain Bacteria; kingdom Bacillati; phylum Actinomycetota; class Actinomycetes; order Kitasatosporales; family Streptomycetaceae; genus Streptomyces; species Streptomyces synnematoformans. Next base: position 16,874 of record NZ_BAAAPF010000037.1, on the reverse strand, counting down.
CCGGGGTTGTTCGACCGCATCGCGAGCGGTGTGTCGGATGTTCTCGGCGACACCCTCGACTGGGTCCAGGACCACGCGGACCTGATCAAGTTGATCGGTGACGTGCTCAGCTACGTCACCGCCGCGCTGGCGGTGCTCGCCATCGTCACCGCCCCCTTCGGGATCGGGGCGGCTTTCGCGACGGCCGCGCTGATCACGGGCGGGCTGACGCTGGCCACGCACGGGATCGCCAAGGCGGCGGGTGCGGATGTGAGCTGGGCGACCATCGGGTTGGACACCCTCGGGGTGCTGCCTGTCGCCGGGGCGTTCACAAAGGGCGCGAAGCTGGCCAATCTTGAGGCTGCACAGGCCCGCGTTGTGCAGCTTGGAACAAACTACGCCGCGAATTTACACAACGCACGCAACTACATCTCGTTCGGTGAGAAGGCCGGCAAGGTTATAGGCGGCGTCAGGCCATTCGGTCAGCGTGTAGCACTTTGGGGCCGAAGCGAGGTCGGCCTCCTGACGTCCAAGAGTGGTGATCTGCAGAGCCGGATGCTCGGAATTGCGCAGAAGGGCTACGGGGACGGCCAGTTGATCGGTACCAGAGGGCTCAGCTTCGTCAGTCGCAAACACATTGACATCGATCCGCTCTCTGTCGGCGGTCGGATGCTGGACTCCGGCACCAAGATGGCGCCGAAGTTGGTGACACTTCCGCAGCACCTTGGAACTGACGTTAACATCGGTGATCGTTTCGAGGCGGCCTTCGGTCGTTGAGGGGAAGGCGGGTCATGGGAGCGTGGGAGCCGCGTCCTGGCGAGACGTTACTCAGCCGTGGGCCGGTGGAGTTCGCTACGGGTATGGCGGCACCGGTCTCCGGAATGCGCTGGTTCCGAGATCCTGAGCGTCGTGACATTCAGCGCGAGTTGCCGGGTTGGCCGGAGGGGCCGACGTACGCGGCCCGTAGTCGGGCAGACCGGAATGTCCGTTCTACTGCTAGGGGGGCGGGTGCCGTCAGCCATGCGTTAGTCGCCCTGACCGCCGGTTTATTAGGGGCGGTGGGGTCGCCGTTCGGTGAGCCGCGAGTCCGGGGGAAGAGTGGGGATCCGGATAATGAGGTTGACGACTTCCCTGTCATGTGGGCGCAGGAGGGTGGGATCGCAAGGACCGCGCCCTGGCAGCTCGATCCTGCTCGCCGCCCCGCAAGGTTCCGGACGCACTTGGTCATCACCGACGTGCGCCTGGTGGTGGTGGGCTTTTCTGACGACGACACTTCCCGAGACGAACCGCTCTGGGAGGTCGACCAGTCGGTCGTCGCCCAGGTGGAGCGTAAGAAGTTCAGCAAGGGCGAACGGAACTTCAGAATCACCTTCACCGACGGCTCGTGGTGCCGATTCCACTCGTACAGCGAGAGTGCCGTGAACCGTATCCTGCGACACCTCTCGTCCACTTTCCTTCCGCTTGATCAGCTCACTCCGGCTCAGCAAAACGCCATCAGCATCTACCTGGCGGAATGTTCCTCTTCCGAGCAAGAGTCGGGTGGATCAGGATCCGTGTATCCCTATGGCATCGTCACTAGACGGCCGAGCGGGAACCTCCTGTTCGAAGCTTGGTCCGACCCGGCACATTCGGTCAACGGTCTCGACGGGTGCACCATGCACCTGATCAGCCCGGAAGGCGGACCTCCAAATTTGCAGCCTGGCGACCTCGACTGAAATCGGTGACACACACGCCTATGGAATCATCCGACTCCGACGGCATTCCCCCCGTCTGGTTCACCGTTCCCGACGGGTTCCACCCCCTGCCCATCGCCGCCACCCCCGACGAACGCGCCGCCCTCGCCGACGGGTTCGTGCGGGAACTCTTCCCCAACGGGGACGACGCCCTGTGGGCCTCCTCCGCGCCGTACTACGCGCGGATGGGGGAGTTGGTGGGGAGTTGCGGGTTGGAGTACTCGGCTTTGGGGTTGTTCGCTCGGGATGAGGGTGGGGTCGCGCACTGTGCGTTCCACGTAGGGGCGGTGGAGAGCGGACACCCCTCTGTTGAGGCTGCCGCCACGGGGATCCGGGAGGTGCTCGTGCGGGACGAGACGAACGACGTGCGGTGGCTGGATCTGCCGTGCGGGCCGGCGGTGTCCTGCATCACGTTGCGGGAGTTCACCGTGCCCGCGGAGCTTGCCGCCGACGGGCAGGACACCAGGCTCCGTACCGGGCAGATCCAGGTCCACGTTCCGTTTCCCACCGGGCCGTACGTCGCCGTCTTCGCGCTCGATACCGCGGCCACCGACTACTGGGGCGAGTTCTGCGACATGACCGCCGCCGTCCTGCGGACCGTCAGTTTCGACCCGCCCCAGGAATAGGCCGCGTCAGCAGGTGTTCCGGCTGGAGTTGACGAGTTGGACGTTGCGCACCGTCAGGTTGTCGGCGCAGGGGCTCTCGTTGATGGCGGAGTTCGTCACCGTCAGGTTCTGCAGCGTGATGTCTCGGGAGTTCGCGAACTCCGAGCGGGCCGCGATGCGGATGTCCCCGGGGCCGGCGACCGTGCCGCTCTGGCCGGCGATGGTGACGTTGTAGCAGTTCTCCAGCAGGATCGCGTTGCTTCCCGTGTCGGCGATGTCGACGCGGTCGATGACCGCGCCGCCGCTCTCGGAGACGCAGAAGACGCCGCGTCCGCCGCCGCGGGCGATGACCTGGCCGACGTGGATGTTGGTCGGGTAGCTGCCGCCGACGCGGCCGTTGCGGTTGGCCATGCGGAAGGCGGCGTAGCCCGTGCCCGTGCCCGCGCCCACGGCGTCGACCGTGCCGATGGTGGCGTTGGTGGTCTCGTTGAGCAGCAGGCCCGAGTAGCCGGTGTTGCGGGCCGTGACCGTGCCGATGGTGAGGTTGTCCACGCCGTAGGTCTCGACGCCGTGGTTGCTCGTCCCGGAGACGTAGACGTTGTCGATCCGGATGTTCCGGCTGGGGACGCTGGTGTCGCCGCGGTTGTCGATGCGGATGCCGAGGCCGCCGGACAGGCGCATGTCGATCTCGCCGAGGCGGACGTCCGTGACGTTGCGCATGAAGATGCCGTACAGCGGGCTGCCGGTGACGTTCAGGTGCTGGACCTCGACGTTCGTCGTGCCGCGGGAGTAGACGGGCGCCCGGTCGCCGGAGCCGGAGCCGGTGACGTCGATGGTGCCGCAGACGTCGAGGGCGGTGTGGCTGGGGAGGGAGAGGCGGGCGTTGGCGCTCATCGTGCCGGAGCCGCGGACGACGACACGCTCCTTGGCCGTGCGGCCCGGGGTGAGGCTGCCGACGGCGGCGCTCATGGCGGACAGCATGTCGTCGCCGGTGTAGACGACCGAGCCGCCCCGGCGGGCGGTCCACGTGCTGCCGTTCTTCACCGCTTCCGCGTGGTACGAACCGTCGCCGCACGCCAGCGGCGGGGATGCCGGCTCCGGCGCCGGCGCCGGCGCGGACGACGGTGCGGACTCCTCGCCGTGGGCGGTGCCCTGGGCCGTCAGCGTGGCGGCCGCGGCGCCGAGGGCCGTCAGACAGGCGGCGGTGAGCGCGGCGGTGCGCCGGCGGCGCCCGGCGTGCCGGCGGCGAGCGTCGCGGCCGCGGGCGGGGTGGCGGGTGCTGGGCTTGTCGGGTGCCATGGTCGACCAACTCCGGGTGGTGGGGGGTGTGCGCCCTGCGCATGAGTTGGTTGCCGCCCGAGCCGGATCGGTTGCACACCCTCCGCGGAGGTGTCCGGGACGGGCTCGCCGGGCCCGGGTGTTCCGGGCCCGGCGGGGCCGCTCTCCTCAGGAGCCGATCAGGTTCTTCTCTTCCAGGTACTCCTTCGCCGCGTCCGCCGGCTTCATCCGTTCCGCGTCGACCTTGCGGTTCAGCTCGATCAGGTCCTCCGTCGTCAGCACCCGGGTGAGCTTGTCCAGCGTGGTCTCGATCTCCTTGTCGTCGGCCGCGTCGGCGTTGAGGACCGGGAGGATGTTGTCCGCGTTCTGCAGGCCCTTGTCGTCCTCCAGCAGCACCAGGCCGAAGTCGTCCAGGGTGGCGTCCGTGGTGGTCGTCAGGACCAGTTGGTTGGTGCCGTCCTGGACCGACTGCTTGGCCGCCGGGGTGCCGACGCCGAGGGGGTCGATCTTCGTGATGTCGATGTCGTACGTGTTCTCCAGGCCCGGCTCGCAGAACGGGCGCTCCGGGCACTCGTCGCCGGCCGCGAGGCGGATCGGGTCGCCGGTCTTGCCGAGGTCGGTGAGCGTCTTGAGGTTGTTCTCGTCGGCGAAGTCCTGGGAGACGGCGAAGGCGTTCTGGTCGACGGCGTCGCCGGCGGAGAGGATCTTCAGGCCGCGGGGCTCGGCGAGCTTCCGCAGTTCCGCAACGGTCTCGTCGACGTCGTTCGACGCGACGGGGTTCTTCTCCGGCGCCTTGGCACCGTTCTCCTTCGCGTTGAGGAACTCGGCGAGGGTGGCGGCGTACTCGGGGAAGACGTCGATGCTGCCCTTCTCCAGCTCCGGCTCGTACAGCTCGCGGTTCTCCAGCTTCTTTATCGTGACGTCGTAGCCGGCGTCCTTCAGCATGGCCGAGTACAGCTCGGCGGTGACCGTCGAGACCGTGAAACCGGCCTGGCCCACCACCAGAGACGACTTGTCGTCGTCCGGGGAGTCCGAGCCGCCCTTCTCCTCCAGGCTGTCGCCGCCGCAGGCCGCGAGCCCCGCGGTCAGGGCGGCCGCGGCCAGCACCGAGGCGGCGGCGCGGGCTCGAACGCGGTTGGTGATCAAGGGGTTCTCCATCCGTAGGGAGTCGGTATGCGTGGCAAGGCTTTGCGAACGGATATGAGGTTGCGTGCGATTCGGTTGGGCCGGGTCTGCGGAGGAGAATGCCGACGTCTTACGCGCACGCCCGCCGTCGCGTGCCGCGGCGCGGCCCGGCGCTGCGCGCGACGTGCCGCCGCACCCTACAGCGGCGCCGGCGCCGGCTTCTGCTCCCCCGCCGGTACGTTCGTCTCCTTCGCTCCCGGTGCCGGCGGCGTCCCCGGGCCGCCCGCCGGCGTACGGCGCCCGCGGCCGTGCCCGTCGGTGCGGCGGCCGCGCATCGGGTCGAGGAGGCGCTCGGCGATGACGAGCACGCCCTCCAGCACCAGGGCCAGCACCGCCACCAGGAAGGCGCCGGCCACCACCTGCGGGGTGTTGTACGTCCGGAAGCCGGCGGTGATGATGCGGCCGAGCCCGCCGCCGCCCGCGATGGCTGCCAGCGTGGCCGTCGCGACGACCTGCACCGTCGCCGACCGCAGGCCGGTCATCAGCAGCGGGTAGCCCAGCGGTAGCTCCACCCGGCCCAGCAGCTGCGGCCCGGACATGCCCATGCCCCGCGCCGCCTCCACCACGTCCCGGTCGGCCTCGCGGATGCCCACGTACGCGTTCGTCAGCAGCGGCGGCACCGCGAACAGCACCAGCGCGATGACCGTCGGCCAGTCCCCGTGCATCCGCAGCGGGGTGAGCAGGAGCAGCCCGAGCACCGCGAGCGTGGGCACGGCCCGGCCCGCGTTCGAGATGTTGATCGCGAGGGTGCCGCCCTTGCCGATGTGGCCCAGCCAGCACGCGACCGGCAGCGCGATGGCGCAGGCGATGGCCAGCGACATGCCCGTCAGGTACAGGTGCTCGCCCAGGCGCACGCCGATGCCGCCCGGCCCCGACCAGTTCGACCCCGTGGTCAGCCACGTCCACGCGTCCGCGATGGTGCCCATCAGGCCGCCGCCTCCTTCCGCGCCGCGGCCGCCCGGGTACGGAACCTGCCGACCCTGCCGAACCTGCCCCGGCTGTCGCCACCGCCGCCCCTGCCGCCCGTGCCGCCGCCGCGCTGCGCGCGCGCCCACGGCGTCAGCAGCCGCTGCAGACCCAGCAGCAGCAGGTCCGCCAGGACGGCGAGCAGCACGCACAGCACCGACGCCGTCAGCACCTGGGCCTTGAACAGGCTGCGCATGCCCTCGACGATGAGGTTGCCCAGGCCGCCGTAGCCCATGATTCCGCCGACCGTCGTCATCGCGATCGTCGACACCGTCGCTATCCGCAGCCCGGCCATGACGGCGGGCAGCGCGAGCGGCAGCTCGACGGTGAACAGCAGCCGCGTCTGCCCGTAGCCCATGCCGCGCGCCGCCTCCCGGGTGTCCGCCGGGACGGCGTCGAGCCCCGTCAGCAGGTTGCGGATGAGGATCGTCAGCGAATAGAGCACGAGGCCGGTGACGACGACGGACGCCGAGATGCCCATGAGCGGGACCAGCAGCGAGAACATGGCGAGCGACGGAATCGTGTACAGCACCGTCGTCAGGCCGAGCACCGGGCCCGTCAGCACCCGCCAGCGGCGGGCGACCAGCGCCAGCGGAAAGGAGACCAGCAGGCCGATCCCCACGGACGCCAGCGTGATCCAGACGTGCTGGACCGTGGCGTCGACGAGCTCGTCGCTGCGGCTGCGGACGTATTCACCGCAGATCCACTCGTTCGCTGCCAGGCAGCTGGAGGCCTTCACGCCACCGCTCCTTCCCGTAGGCAGCTCCATTAGACCCTCCGCCACCGACACCGGAGGCGGAGGCCGGGGCAGAATGAGGAAACATGATCCGATTCGAGCACGTGACCAAGCGGTACCCCGACGGGACCAACGCGGTGAACGACCTGTCGTTCGAGGCCGCCGAGGGCGAGCTGGTGACGCTGGTCGGTCCGTCCGGCTGCGGCAAGACGACCACGCTGAAGATGGTCAACCGGCTCATCGAGCCCACCGCCGGCCGCATCGAGGTCGACGGTGCGGACATCATGGCCGCCGACCCCGTCCAACTGCGCCGCCACATCGGCTACTGCATCCAGAACGTCGGTCTCTTCCCGCACAAGACCGTCCTCGACAACACCGCGACCGTGCCGCACCTGCTGGGCTGGCCGCGCGAGAAGCGGCTGAAGCGGGCGGCGGAGCTGCTGGACCTGGTCGGCCTCGACCCGGAAGAACACGGCCGCCGCTACCCCGACCGGCTCTCCGGCGGCCAGCGGCAGCGCGTCGGCGTGGCCCGGGCGCTGGCGGCGGACCCGCCGGTGCTGCTGATGGACGAGCCGTTCGGGGCGGTGGACCCGGTGGTGCGGGAGCACCTGCAGAACGAGTTCCTGAAGCTGCAGGCGCGGATGCGCAAGACCGTGCTCTTCGTCACGCACGACATCGAGGAGGCCGTGCGGCTCGGCGACCGCATCGCGGTCTTCGGGGACGGGAGGATCGAGCAGTTCGACTCGCCGGCGGCGGTCCTGGGCGCGCCCGCGACCCCGTACGTCGCCGACTTCGTCGGCGCGGACCGGGGGTTGAAGCGGCTGTCGGTGACGGAGATCGAGCGCGGCGACCTGGAGGAGCCGCCCGTGGTCCGGCTCGACGACGACGCGCGGAGCGCGGCCGCGGCGCTGCGGGACCGGGGCGCGCGGTGGGCGGTCGTGCTGGACGAGGACGGCGACCTGCACGGGTGGGTCGGGTCGGACGAGATCGCCAAGGGCGGCGCCGTGGCGGACTACGCGCGGCGGATGGACGCCTGGCTGCCGCTGGGCGCGAGCCTGAAGAGGGCGTTCGCGACGATGCTGCAGTACGACGCGGGGTGGATCGCGGTGGTGGACGACGAGGAGTCGGGGCACTTCGTCGGCGTCCTGACGCCGGCCAGCCTGCACGAGGCGCTGCGGCGGTCGATCGACGCGGACGCGCGGGCGGTGGCGCGGGCGGAGGTGGAGCTGGACTCCCTGCCGCAGGTGTGACCCACCGGAGCGGCTGTGCGGGGAGGGGGCGTACGGGCGCGGACACGGGTGCCGCCGCCACCGCCGCCGCATGTGCATGCGACGCGCGGGTGCGGACGGGTGGGCACGGGGGCGCTGTGCCGTGCCGGACGGCTGGGCGTACCGGACCGGACGCCGCCCGCGTACGCGCCGGGCCCGCGGCGTCAGGGGAGGACCGGCGCGATGCCCACGTGGTGGGCCAGCCACGTGAAGCCGCCGAGCCCCGCGGGGTCCAGCAGCTCGGCGGCCTGTCCGGCGGCGGCGAGCCGGCGCAGGTAGCCGGCGGGGTCGGTCGACGCCAGCGCCAGGGGCGGCCGGCTCCCGTCCAGCCCGAGCCCCCGCAGCGCCTCCCGCTGCGACAGCAGCACCGGCCGCCCGCCCCGCCCCTCCCGCTCCGGTGCGGCGGCCACCGCGTCCAGCGCCACATGCGCCGTCACGTCGCAGCTGCCGTCCGGGACCGGGGGCACCTCGCGCCCGTCGCGGAAGCCCGTCAGCGTGCCGTACGGGGGGCGGGCCGCGCGGGTGTGGGCGTAGTCCGCGGTCAGTGCCAGGCCGGCGGTCATCGTGGCGACCGCCGCCGACCACGCCGCGTCGCGCGGGGCGCCGATCTCCGCCCGGCCGCCCGGCGGTCCGCCGGCCAGCGGCCACCAGCGGCGCAGCCACTCCGCGTCGGCGCCGCCGACCTCCGCACCCAGCCGCTCCGAGCCGTCCGCCGCGACCTCCACGTACCGGGCGACGCCGCTCCCGTCCGTCTCCGCGACCTCCACCGGCACGTTGTCCAGCCACTCGTTCGCGAACAGCAGCCCGCGCACCCCCGCCGGCGACTCCGGCAGCCACGTGATCCGCTCGTCCAGCCCCGCGGGCCGCGGGCCGACCTCCACCGCGTACGCCCGCAGCCGCCCCGGTCCTTCGTATGCCGCCAGCACCCCCGTCAGCAGTTCCCCCCGCCCCGCCCCGACGTCCACCACGTCCAGCTCCGCCGGCCGCCCCAGCGCGAGCGCCACCCGCCGCACCAGCTCCGCCACCGCCGCCGCGAACAGCGGCGACACGTGCACCGACGTGCGGAAGTGCGCCCCCGCCCCGGCGCCGGGCCCGGGGCGGCGGTAGAAGCCCTCCGGCCCGTACAGCGCCCGCCGCGCGGCCTCCCGCCAGCGCAGCACCCCGCCCGCGCCCGCGCCCCGGACGCCCTCCGCGCCCGGTGCCGGCCCCTCGCTCCACCCGCTCGTCCCACCGTTCTCCACAGGCGCATCCTCCACCCTGTGGAGTAGATGCATCGGCCAGGGATCGCCCCGCGGACTGACTCCCGGCTACGCGCGCCTGCCTACGCTGGGTGACGTGCAACGTGTCTACGACTTCCTCCGCCGGCATCCGACACTGGTCGACAGCTTCTGGGCTGTCTGCCTCGTCGTGATGACCGCTGGCTGGCTGATCACCGTAGACGCGCCGAGCGACAACAACCCGAACGCCCCCGAGACCGACGTCGAGAAGACGATCGCGCTGGCCGTCGGCGTCGGCTTCGCCCTCGTCGTCGCGCTGCGCCGCCGCCACCCCGAGCGGATGCTGCTCGTCGCCGGCGCGCTCGGCCTCGCGCAGGTCGTGCTGGACTCGGCGCCGGGCCCGGCGAACTTCGCCATGCTCGTCGTCATCTTCACCGTCGCGGCCGGCGACGTGCCCTGGGCGTCGCGGCTGGCGCTCGTCGGCGCCGCCGTCGCGCCCGCGATCAACCAGGTGCGGTGGGAGAGCGGCAGCGGAAGCGTCCCCCAGCAGGTCGTCGAGTTCGCCTTTCTGACCGTCCCGTTCCTGCTCGCCTGGGTGCTCGGCGACTCGCTGCGCACCCGCCGCGCCTACTACGCGCAGCTGGAGGAACGGGCCGCCCGGCTGGAGCGGGAGCGGGAGACGCAGTCGCGGATCGCGGTCGCGGCGGAGCGCGCGCGGATAGCCCGCGAGCTGCACGACGTCGTGGCGCACAACGTGTCCGTCATGGTCGTGCAGGCCGACGGCGCCGCGTACGTGCTGGACAGCGCGCCGCAGCAGGCCAAGGAGGCGCTGACCACCATCTCCGGCACCGGCCGGCAGGCGCTGGCCGAGATGCGCCGGCTGCTCGGCGTGCTGCGCACCGGCGACCCGGGCGCGGGCGGCGAGTACGTGCCGCAGCCCGGCGTGGAGCAGCTGGCGGAGCTGGTCGAGCAGGTGCGCGGCGCGGGGCTCACCGTCGCGTTCGAGGTGGCGGGCTCGCCGCGGGAGCTGCCGAGCAGCATAGAGCTGGCGGCGTACCGCATCGTGCAGGAGGCCCTGACCAACACCCGCAAGCACGGCGGGCCGGAGGCGGGCGCCACGGTGCGGCTGACGTACGCGGACGGCGAGCTGGAGGTGCTGGTCGAGGACGACGGCCGCGGGTCGCTGCCGGAGCTGTACGAGGAGGGCGGCGCCGACGGCCAGGGCCACGGGCTCATCGGCATGCGCGAGCGCGTGGGCATGACCGGCGGCGAGCTGGACGCGGGGCCGCGGCCGGGCGGCGGCTTCCGGGTACGGGCGGTGCTGCCGCTGAAGACGGCCGCCTGACGGACTGCCCGGTGGGCGGCTTGCCGTCGGGCGCGGGACAGGGGGGCGACCCGGGGCGACCCGGGCCGCCCTGGCGAGAGAGAAGGTAGGACGCACGTGACGATCCGGGTCATGCTCGTGGACGACCAGGCGCTGCTGCGCACCGGCTTCCGGATGGTGCTGGCCGCCCAGCCCGACATGGACGTCGTCGCGGAGGCGGGGGACGGCGACGAGGCGCTGCAACTCCTCGACGTCACGAAGGTGGACGTCGTCCTGATGGACGTGCGCATGCCGCGCCTCGACGGCGTCGAGGCGACGCGGCGCATCTGCGCGGACAAGCCGGCGGAGACGCCGCCGAAGGTGCTGATCCTGACCACCTTCGACCTCGACGAGTACGCGTTCTCCGCGCTGCAGGCCGGGGCGTCGGGCTTCATGCTCAAGGACGTGCCGCCCGGTGACCTGCTGAGCGCCATCCGGGCCGTGCACAGCGGCGACGCGGTCGTCGCGCCGAGCACGACGCGGCGGCTGATCGACCGGTTCACCGCCGTGATGCCCGCGCCCGCGGGCGAGCGGGCGCACCCGGAGCTGAAGCGGCTGACGGACCGGGAGCGCGAGGTGTTGCTGCTGATCGCGCAGGGGCTGTCGAACGGGGAGATCGCGGAGCGGCTGGTGCTGTCGGAGGCGACGGTGAAGACGCATGTGGGGCGGATCCTCACGAAGCTGGAGCTGCGGGACAGGGTGCAGGCGGTGGTCCTGGCGTACGAGACGGGTCTGGTACGGGCCGGGAGCTGACGGCGGCGGGCCCTTCGGCGCGGGAGGTCCTCCGGCGCGGCGCGCGCCCCTCGGCTCGGCGCGCGGCGCTCAGCGCAGCAGGCCCTCCAGCAGCGACCCGCCCAGCCGGGCGACGTCCGGCAGCGACAGCTCGTACTGCACGTACCGCCCGCGGCGCCGCGTGACGACCAGCCCCGCCTTCTTCAGCACCGCCAGGTGCCGCGACACCTCCGGTGCCGTCAGCCGGTGCACGGCGGCCAGCTCGCCCGTCGTCGTCGGGGTCCGCGAGATCGTGCGGCACAGCCGCAGCCGCACCGGGTGGGCCAGCGCCTCCAGCCGCAGCTGCAGCGTCTCCAGCGCCGGGGCCCGGGGCAGGTCCGGCGACGGTACGGGGTACTGGACGACCGGCCGCCAGCCCGGCGCGTACACCACGAGCAGGTGCGGCCAGCCGAACGCCGTCGGGAGGAACGTCACGCTCTCCCGCGCGACGGCCCCGCCGCTGGTCAGCTTGTCGGCGACGATCCGCACCGAGCCGTCCGCGCCCTCGTCCAGCCGCAGCGCCCCGGACACGTCCGCCAGGGCGACCCGGAGGCCCTTGCGCCGCAGCAGGTCCGTCTTGTGCCGGGCGTCGGCGGCCAGGGAGTGCCGGACCCGCTCCCACGTGTCGTCGAAGAAGGCCTCCGCGCAGTCCTCGAACAGCCGGCGGAGCCAGACCCGCAGCCCGTCGGGGTCGGCGAGCATCCGCTCGGCGAACGCCGCCTGCCGCGGGCCGCGGGCGGCCGCGCGCTCGACGGTCAGGCGGCGGCTGACCGGGTCGGTGAGCGGGGACGGGTTGCCGTGCTGGTACGTCGGGTTGCAGACGATCTCGAACGCGGCGGTGACGAAGTCGTCGTCCGGTATCCCGTCGAGCGCGTCCAGCTCCTCGGCGAGGGTGGCGCCGGGCGCGGCGGGGAGCAGGATGTCGGCCCGCCCGGCGCTCCACAGGAACTCCGCCTCGCTCAGCCGGTCCGCGAGCCCGGGGTCGAGCGCGGCGGCGGTCGCCGTCGTCCAGCCCTCCGCCCCCGGGTGGTGCGCGGGTGAGGCGAGCGCGTGCAGCACGGCGCCCAGCTCGGCGAGCGGGGACGGCGCGAAGCCGATCCGCTCGGCGGCGAGGCCGGTGATGTCGAGGGTCACGCTCATGGACCCCATGGTCGGGTACGGCACTGACACCGCGGGAGCCCGTGGTCCCGTGTCCGCCGCCGCGCAGGTGGACGAAGCCCGCAACGGCGGGCCCGAACCCGGCCCCCGGTCAGCCGGACGGCACCGGGCCGGCGGCACCCGGGCCGGCGGCACCCGAGGCAGCGGCGCCCGGAGCAGCGGCACCCGCCCCCGCCACCCGCTCCACCAGCGCCGCCGCCTCCGCCGCCACGTCCGCCGCCGTCCACGCCAGCCCGGGTTCCGTCACCGTGACCTCGGTCACCGACAGCCCCGGCGGGTCGCCCGGCTCCGTCCACGTGCGGAACAGACACGTCCCCGTCTCCGCCGCCAGCGCCGTCCCCGCGTCCATCAGCGCCTCCGCCCCGTACGGCAGCCAGACCTGGAACTGGTGCGTGTGCGGCACCCGCGGATGCACCCGGAAGAACGGCACCCCCGCCGCCGCGAACCCCTCCCGCAGCCCTTCCGCGACCACGCGCGCGTGCACCACGTACGACGGCAGCCGCGGCAGCTCCCGCTGCAGCCCCTCCAGCGCGGCCAGCGCCGCCGGCCACTGCTGGAACAGCTGGCCGCCGTACCGGTGCCGCCAGGCCCGCGCCTCCTCGACGAACTCCGCAGGACCGGCCAGCGCCGCCCCGGACAACCCGCCCAGCGACTTGTAGAACGAGACGTACACGCTGTCCGCGAGCTCCGCGATCTCCGCCAGCCCGTGCCCGAAGTGCGTCGTGCACTCCCACAGCCGGGCGCCGTCGACGTGGACGACCGCCTCCCGCTCCCGCGCCGCCGCGACGACCTCCGCCAGCTCCTCCCACTCCGGCAGCACGAACCCCGGCTCGCGCATCGGCAGCTCCAGCATCAGCGTGCCGAAGGGCTCGCCCAGCGCCCGCACCTCCGCCGCCGTGGCGATCCGGGGCTCGCGCGTGGGGTGGACGGCGCGCAGTCCGGTGACGACCGCGTACGCCGCGCGCTCGTGCACCTCCAGATGGGCGAGCGGGTGCGAGGCGACGACGCGGCTGCCGGTGCGCTCCGCCCAGCAGCGCAGCGCGACCTGCTGCGCCATGGTGCCGGTGGGGAAGAACGCCGCGTCCGCGCAGCCGAGCAGCTCGGCGGTGCGCTGCTCCAGCTCGCCGACGATCCCGCCCGCGTAGACGTCGACCTGCTGGTCGAGGCCGACGCCGCCGGGCCGGGCGGTGGCGAGGCGGGCCAGGCGGGCGGAGATGGTGGGGAGGGAGGGCGTGAGGGTGCGCCCGGCGGCCGCCCACGTCGCGCGCCTACGGGTCATGAGGTCGTCCGCGTCCGTCATGGGCCCCGATCATGCCCGCCGCCGTCCCCGCGGCACAGCGGTTCACGCCCCGGCGGCCGGCCGCGCCCCGTCGTCCCTCCCGGGTCGTCCCGGGCCGCCCCTGGTCGTGCAACGTGCTCGGACACACACCGGGACCGCGCCGCGCCGCAAGTACCATGAACGGGTACGTCCGGTACCCGAAGCGGACTGGAACGGAAGGCGACGTGAACACCAGCCCCACCTCCGAGCCGCAGGAGAAGCCCGCCCGGCTCGCCGTCGGCGTGGTCGGCGCCGGCCGGGTCGGCCCGCCGCTCGCCGCCGCGCTCGCGCTGGCGGGCCACCGCCCCGTCGCTGTGCACGCCGTCTCCGACGGCGCCCGCCGGCGGGTGGACGACCTGCTGCCCGGCGAGCCCGTCACCGAGCCCGCCGAGGTGCTGGCCCGCGCCGACCTCGTGCTGCTGACCGTGCCGGACGACGTGCTGCCCGGCCTCGTCGAGGGCCTGGCGGGCACCGGCGCCGTACGCCCCGGGCAGCTGCTCGCGCACACCTCCGGCCGGTACGGGGCCGGGGTGCTGGAGCCCGCCACCCGCGCCGGCGGGCTGCCACTCGCGCTGCACCCCGCGATGACCTTCACCGGCACCGCCGTCGACGTGCAGCGGCTCGCCGGCTGCTCCTTCGGCGTCACCGCGCCGGGCGAGCTGCGTACGGCGGCGGAGGCGCTGGTCGTGGAGATGGGCGGGGAGCCGGAGTGGGTGGAGGAGTCGGCCCGGCCGCTGTACCACGCGGCGCTGGCCATCGGCGCCAACCACCTGGTCACGCTCGTCGCGCAGTCCATGGAGCTGCTGGCCAAGGCCGGCGTCGGCGCCCCCGACCGGATGCTGGGCCCGCTGCTGGGCGCCGCCCTCGACAACGCGCTGCGCAGCGGCGACGCCGCGCTCACCGGCCCGGTCGCGCGCGGCGACGCGGGCACCGTGGCGGCGCACATCGAGGAGCTGCGCGCGCACGCGCCGCAGGCCGTGCCCGCGTACGTCGCGATGGCCCGGGCGACGGCGGACCGCGCACTCGCGGGCGGGCTGCTCAAGCCGGAGCTGGCCGAGGACCTGCTCGGGGTCCTGGCCGACGGGAGACGCTGAGGACGGCGAGGATGACCGCTCTGCTCGTACACGAAGCCGCGCGCCTGCCGGAGCCGCCGGAGCCGCCGGGGGCGCACGCGCCACCGGGGGCGCCCGAGCGCCCGCGGCGCGCCGTCGTGATGACCATGGGCGCCCTCCACGGGGGCCACGCCGCGCTCGTCCGCGCCGCCCGCGCCGAAGTCGGCCCGCACGGCCAGGTCGTGGTCACCGTCTTCGTCAACCCGCTGCAGTTCGGCCCCGGCGAGGACCTCGACCGCTATCCCCGCACCCTCGACGCCGACGTCCTGCTCGCGGGCAAGGAGGGCGCGGACGTCGTCTTCGCGCCCGCCGCCGACGAGGTCTACCCGGGCGGCGAGCCGCAGGTGCGCGTCAGCGCCGGGCCGATGGGGGAGCGGCTGGAGGGCACGTTCCGGCCGGGGCACTTCGACGGCGTGCTGACCGTCGTCGCGAAGCTCCTGCACCTGACGCGGCCGGACGTGGCGCTCTACGGGCAGAAGGACGCCCAGCAACTCGCCCTGATCACGCGGATGGTGCGGGACCTCGACTTCCCGGTACGGATCGTGGGCGTGCCGACCGTGCGCGAACCGGACGGGCTCGCGCTGTCCAGCCGCAACGTGTACCTCTCCGCGCCGGAGCGCGAGACCGCGCTCGCGCTGTCGCGCGCGCTGTTCGCGGCGCGGGACCGGGCGGGCGCCGCGTCCGGCGGCCCGCGGGAGGCGCTGGCGGCGGCGGAGCCGGTGCTGCACGACGCCGGCCGGCTGCCGCCGCCGCTGGAGCTGGACTACGTCGCGCTGGTGGACCCGGCGGACTTCGCGCCGGTGCCGGACGGCCCGGCGGCAGCGGCGGACGACGGCGCCGCGCCCCCCGCCCCGTACCGCGGCGAGGCCGTCCTGGCGGTCGGCGCCAAGGTCGGCGCCACCCGCCTCATCGACAACATCCGCCTCACCTTCGGGAGCACTCCGTGACCGCGATACGGCTCACCGCCCCCGCCCCCGGCTGGGTGCTGGACACCGACGTCGTCGTGGTCGGCTCCGGCGTGGCCGGCCTCACCGCCGCGCTGCGCTGCGCGGAGGCGGGCCGCAGGGTCGCCGTCGTCACCAAGGCCAGCCTCGACGACGGCTCCACCCGCTGGGCCCAGGGCGGCATCGCCGCCGCCCTCGGCGACGGCGACAGCCCCGCGCAGCACCTCGCCGACACCCTCGTCGCCGGCGCCGGGCTGTGCGACGAGGACGCCGTGCGCACCCTCGTCACCGAGGGCCCCGCCGCCGTACGCCGCCTCATCGCCACCGGCGCCGCCTTCGACACCGACCCCGCCACCGGCGCCGTCGAGCTGACCCGCGAGGGCGGCCACCGGCGCCGCCGCATCGCCCACGCGGGCGGCGACGCGACCGGCGCGGAGGTCTCCCGCGCGCTGGTCGAGGCGGTGCGCGCGGCGGGCATCGAGACCGTGGAGCACGCGCTCGTACTCGATCTGCTCAAGGACGCGGCAGGGCGTGCCGCCGGCGTCACGCTGCACGTGATGGGCGAGGGCGCGCGCGACGGCGTGGGCGCCGTGCACGCCCCCGCGGTGGTGCTCGCCACCGGCGGCATGGGCCAGGTCTTCTCCGCGACCACCAACCCGGCGGTCTCCACCGGCGACGGCGTCGCGCTCGCGCTGCGCGCCGGGGCGGAGGTGTCGGACCTGGAGTTCGTGCAGTTCCACCCGACGGTGATGTTCCTGGGCACGGCCGCGCGGGGCCAGCAGCCGCTGGTCTCCGAGGCGGTACGGGGCGAGGGCGCCCACCTCGTCGACGCGGACGGCGTGCGGTTCATGGTGGGGCGGCACGAGATGGCGGAGCTGGCGCCGCGCGACATCGTGGCGAAGGGCATCATGCAGCGCATGCGCGAGCGCGGCGCCGACCACATGTACCTCGACGGGCGGCACTTCGGCGCGGAGATGTGGAAGCAGCGCTTCCCCACGATCTTCGCGGCCTGCCGCGCCCACGGCTTCGACCCGGTCCACGACCTCGTCCCCGTCGCCCCCGCGGCCCACTACGCCTCCGGCGGCGTCGTCACGGACCCGCGCGGGCGGACGGGCGTCCCGGGGCTGTACGCCTGCGGCGAGGTGGCCTGCACGGGGGTGCACGGGGCGAACCGGCTGGCGTCCAACTCGCTGCTGGAGGGCCTGGTCTTCGCCGAGCGCATCGCCGCGGACATCGCCGCG
>NZ_BAAAPF010000036.1:0-34946 GCF_039531005.1 Streptomyces synnematoformans | reverse complement strand
CCCGGGGCGGTGCGGGCACGGGCGGCGGCGGGCGGGGCGGGGCCGCCGGGGCGCCGGACGCGCCGCGCTCACCTCACCTCGTGCCGCTCTTCCTCGTCCCGCCCGCCGGACTGCTCCGGCCCGGCGGACTCCCCCCGCCCGGAGGGCCGCTTCCGCGCCGCGGGTCTCCCGTGCCCGGCCGCGTCCCCCGGCTCGGCCGGGCGGTCCCTGGCCCGGGAGCGCCGGGCCTCCTCCTCCGCCTCCTCCGCTTCCTCGGCCCGCTCCGGCTCCGCCTCCCCCGCCCACTCCGCCGCCGGCGCGTCCCCGTCCAGCCCGCGGATCCGGGCCTGCCGCTCCGCCGAGGCCGCCGCGACCAGCCGGGCCGCCGCCTCCTCCCGGATGCGCGCGGTCTCGGCGCGGCCGGTGGCGGTGGCGACCGACGGCCAGACGCGGTCGAACGCGGCGTTGACCGCCGCGCCGACGAGCACCGCGAACGCCGAGACGCCGAACCACAGCAGCACCGCGACGGGTGCGGCGAGGGAGCCGTAGATGGTCGGCCCCTCCACGGCGTTCAGCAGGTAGAGCCGCAGCAGCAGGCTGCCCAGCAGCCACATGCCCAGGGCCACCAGCGCGCCCGGCAGGTCCTCCCGCCACGGTGAGCGGACGGGCACGGCCGCGTGGTAGAGCGTCGTCAGGAAGGCGATGGACAGCACCACGACGACCGGCCAGTACAGCACCCGTACGGCGGTCTCGCTCCACGGCAGCAGATGCACCACCGCGTCCGGCCCGGCCACTATCAGCGGCAGCGCGACCACGCCGATGAGCAGCGCCACCAGGTAGAGCCCGAACGCCAGCAGCCGGGTCCGGACGATGCCGCGGTGGCCTTCGAGCCCGTACATGATGGTGATGGTGTCGATGAAGACGTTCACGGCGCGCGAGCCCGACCACAGTGCGAGCGCGAAGCCGAACGAGATGAGGTCGGGGCGGCCGCCGCGGGTGACGTCGTCGAGCAGCGGGCGGACTATCTCGTCGACGCCGCGGTGGGTGAGGACGGCGTCGGAGGCGTCGATGATGTTGTGCCGGATGGTCTCGACGTCGATGAGCCACTGGTCGAAGTAGCCCAGCAGGCCGAGGAGGCCCAGGAGCAGCGGCGGCAGCGACAGGAGGCTGAAGAACGCGGCCTCGGCGGCCAGGCCGATCACGCGGTGCTGCATGCAGGAGTTGACCGTGTCCTTCAGCAGCAGCCACACCAGCCGCCGCTTGGGCAGGTTCTGGTACAGGGCCCGGGCCCGGCGCAGCCGGCCGCGGGGGACGCCCCGTCCGCCCTGTTCCGCACCCGTTTCCCGTTCTGCTCCCACCTGCCTACCGTAGCTGTCATGGCAGCAGGCACTCATACGGTGACGAACCAGACACCACCGCTGGTCGGCTACGACGTCTACGCCGCGGACGCGGCGCTCACCGAGGCGGTGGCGCGGCATGTCGCGCCGGAGCGGCACGCCGAGGCGCACGCGGAGCTGACCGCGCTCGGCCGGGCCGCGGGTTCCGCCGAGGCGCAGCGGTGGGGCGTGGAGGCGAACACCGCGCCGCCGGTGCTGCGCACCCACGACCGCTACGGCCGGCGCGTCGACGAGGTGGACTTCCACCCCTCCTGGCACCGGCTGCTGGCGCGCGGCGTGGCCGCCGGGCTGACCGACGCGTGGGGCCGCCCGGACGGTCACGTGCGGCGGGCCGCCGGGTTCCTGGTGTGGACGCAGGCGGAGGCGGGGCACGGCTGCCCGCTGTCGATGACGCACGCCGCGGTGCCGGCGCTGCGCGCGCAGCCGGAGCTGGCCGCGGTGTGGGAGCCGCTGCTGACGTCGCGGGTGTACGAACCGGGGCTGGTGCCCGTCGCCGGGAAGGCGGGCGCGACCGCCGGGATGGGGATGACGGAGAAGCAGGGCGGCTCGGACGTACGGGCCGGCACCACCCTGGCGGCGCCGACCGGGGACGGCGCGTACGCGCTGACGGGCCACAAGTGGTTCTGCTCGGCGCCGATGTCGGACGCCTTCCTCGTCCTCGCGCAGGTGCCGCCGGGCGGCGCCGGGCCGGGCGGGCTCACGTGCTTCCTGCTGCCGCGCGTGCTGCCGGACGGCAGCCGCAACACCTTCCTGCTCCAGCGGCTCAAGGACAAGCTCGGCAACCGCTCCAACGCCTCCGCCGAGGTCGAGTTCGACGGGACGACGCTCGCCTGGCGGGTCGGCGAGGAGGGCCGCGGCATCCCGGCGATCATCGGGATGGTCGCCGCCACCCGGGTGGACTGCGCGACGGCCGCGGCGGCCGTGATGCGCCAGGCGGTGGCGCAGGCGGTGCACCACTGCACGTACCGCGCGGCGTTCGGCGGGGTGCTCGCCGACAAGCCGCTGATGCGCAACGTGCTGGCGGACCTGGCGCTGGACTCGGAGGCGGCGACGGCGCTGGCGCTGCGGCTGGCGGCGGCGTACGACGCGGACACGCCCGAGGAGCGGGCCTTCCTGCGGCTGGCGGTGCCGGCGGCGAAGTACTGGGTCACCAAGCGGTGCACACCGGTGGCGGCGGAGGCGCTGGAGTGCCTGGGCGGCAACGGGTACGTGGAGGAGTCGGGGATGCCGCGGCTGCTGCGCGAGGCGCCGCTGAACTCGATCTGGGAGGGCTCGGGCAACGTACAGGCGCTCGACCTGCTGCGCGCCCTGCGGCGGGAGCCCCCGGCGGTGGACGCGGTGCTCACCGAGATCGGCCGGGCGCGCGGCGCGGACCACCGGCTGGACCGGGCGGTGAAGGACCTGCTGACGGAGCTGGCGGACCTGGCGGGCGTCGAGTCCCGGGCCCGCCGGCTGGCGGAGCGGCTGGCGCTGGTGCTGCAGGGCGCGCTGCTCGTACGGCACGCGCCGGCGGCGGTCGCGGACGCCTTCTGCGCCTCGCGGCTGGGCGGCGAGTGGGGGGCGGCGCCGGGGACGCTGCCGACCGGGCTGGATCTGCGGGCGGTGGTGGACCGGGCCCGGCCGGTGCCGGCGGCGGGGTGAGCGGCACGTAACGGCGGAAGGCGCCTCCCGCAGGAGCGGAGGCGGCCTTCCGCCGTCGGAGGGCGACGGAAGCGGTGCCGCGCCGACTCGGCACCCCTTCCGCTCGTCAACCCCGCGCCACTCAACTCCGCGGACCCGCGCTCACGCAAAGGTTGCAGACCGTTGCAGCGTTGAATCCCCCGCGTCGTTCCAACGTGGAATTTCATGTGGCGACGCGCCGGGACCGGTTTGGTCCAAGAGGTGGGCGCCGGGGCGCTGACCGGGGCACCATTGACCCCGGACCCGTTGAACGGACGGGCCGGCGGGGAGTGTTGTGCCGGAAACTGCGGATGCGGGCAGCCAGCGGGGGCCCCGGCGAGGCGGCCGGGTGCGCGCCCCGCGGGCCGGCTGGGGCCGGGCGCTGGCCGGCACGGGCGGACGCGCGGCCGAGGCGTACGCGGTCCCCCTGGCGGGGCTGCCGCCGGCCGCCGACGTGCCGCGCGAGGTGATCGGCGAGTCGTGGCGCCGCGCGGAGGCGCGCGGCCTGGACCGGGAGGGCGGCCGGCCGCGGCAGGTGGGCGTCGCGGAGCTGGAGTGGCGGCGGCGCACGGCGGGCGTCGGCGTCCTGCGCGACGTGCTGCGCGACGGGCTGATCCCGGCCGAGGACAGCGTGCCCGAACACGTCGTCGTGGTCACCGACGCGGACGGCGTGGTGCTGTGGCGGGACGGGCACGGCGCGATGCTGAAGGCGGTGGACCGGATCGGCCTGGCGGAGGGCGCGAGCTGGAGCGAGGACTCCGCCGGCACCAACGGCATCGGCACCGCGCTGGCGACCGGCCGCCCCGTCGGCGTCTACGGCGACGAGCACTTCCTGCGCACCTGCCGCCGGTGGAGCTGCGCCGCCGCCCCGCTGACCGACCCGCGCGATGGCCGGCTGCTGGGCGTGGTCAACGTGACCGGCCCGGCGCGGACGATGCCGACGATCTCGCTGGCGTTCGTCACCGCCGTCGGCCGGGTCGCGGAGAGCGAGTTGCGGGACCGGCACTGGACGGCGATGGGCCGGCTGCGGGCGGTCGCGGCGCCCATCATGGCCCGGGTCGGCGGCCGGGCGCTGGCCGTGGACGAGCACGGCTGGGCGGCGGCGGCGACCGGCATGGTGCCGCCGGAGCGGGTGGCGCTGCCGAAGTCGCCGGCGGCCGGCGAGTGCGTGCTGCCGGGGCTGGGCACGTGCGCGCTGGAGCCGCTGCCGGGCGGCGGATGGCTGGTGCACATCGAGCCGGAGGAGTGCACACCGTCGCCCACCCGGGTGGTGCTGGACCTGACGCGGCCGGCGGCGGCGAGCCTGTCGGTGCTGGGCGCGGCGGGCCGCTGGTCGCAGCCGGTGAGCCCGCGCCACGCGGAGCTGCTGTACCTGCTGGGGGTGCACCGCGCCGGGCTCAGCTCCACGGCGCTGGCCGACGCGCTCTTCGGCGACCCGGCGCGTACGGTGACCGTGCGGGCCGAGGTGTCCCGGCTGCGCCGGAAGTTCGCCGGGCTGCTGACCCATCGGCCGTATCGTTTCTGCGACGAGATCGACGTCCAGCTGCGACTCCCCGCCCGCCCGGCCGACCTGCTCCCCCAGTCCACGGCCCCCGCGGTCCTGGCCGCCCGCCGCTGAGCCCGCCCGTGCGGAGGTATGCGTCCTCCGCCTGCCCCGGCCGCCCGTCACCTGGTCGTCCGCTCACCCCGCGCGCGTGAGGTGCCCGGCAACCCGGTCGCGCAGCAGCTCGTACTCCTCGCGCAGCCGCGCGATCTTCGGCGGCCGGGCGACGACCACGCCCTCGGTGACGATCTCGTCCGCCCGAACTGCTCGCGCGTGAGGTCGACCTCGACGCCCATGCCCAGCCGGTTCCACCAGTGGTAGTCCGTGCGCCGGCCGTCCACCAGGACCTCCCCGCGCAGCAGCTCGCCGCCCAGCAGGTCGTTGACCACCAGCGCGGTGGTGCCGCACTGGTCGCGGGCGGGGTTCCCGGGAGTCCAGTGCGCCCGGAACTCGGGCGTGCACGTGTCGGCGCCCCAACTGCTGCGGACCGCACGCTCGATGTCGGTGAGAAGCAACGGAGTCATGCCGGCATCCTCACATCCGCTACCGACAACCCCGGGCCCTTGCTCACCCGGCCAGCGGGCGTACGCGGTGGTCAGGCGTGTCGAGCCAGGGGAACCGCGGTGCGGGGTGACGGTGAGCCACCATCGGTCCACACCGGGGCGGCCGTGATCACAGCCCACACGCACTTGCCGACCCCGCCGCGCTCCGCAACGCCCCACCGCGCAGACAGCTCGTCCACCAGCGTCAGCCCGTAGCCACCGGACTCATCCGGCACCCGCGGCACCGGCCACTCGTCCGAGGCGTCGTGCACCTCGATACGCACCCCGTCCTCCAACGGGACGAACCGGGTGAGCACCCCCCGCCCGGGCGGCACCCGCGCATGCACCACCGCATTCGTAACCAGCTCCGACAGCACCACCACCGCCGCGAACTCCAACTCGGCCATCCCCCACCGCGCCAGCGCCTTGCGCAACTGAGCCCGCGCCAACCCGACACACCGCCGATGCCGGGTCCAGCACCACTTCACCGGCTGCCGCGGACCGGACGTCGTCTGATGTGTCGTCAACTCAGGCACGGTCCTCGCCTCGCCTCGGCTATCGGAACGCCCCGATGATCGCGAAGACGACGGTCGGGTCCCAGGGACGGAACGGCCTACTTTCGCGCGCTAGTCCGTGATTCCCAGAAACTCGACGATCCTTCGGAGCCCGGGCGGTGGGGACGGCAGGGCGCGCAGGTCGTTGACAATGGCGACGGCCAGGGTGTGGTGCCGTATCCACGCCGGAGCGACCCGGCGCAGCCGTTCCAGTATCGCTACGGCACCGGCCGCATCTCCCAGATCCGTGTAGGCGCGCGCCACATCCAGCAGCAGCCACGTACGCCACGAGGGAGGCGTATCCGGGGACAGCCGCAGCCCATGCGCAAGCTCAAGGGCCTCCTCGGGCCGCCCATGCTGAACGGCCAGCCGCACACGTTCGATTCGCACCGAAGAGCGACTGAACACGGATACGAGCTTGCTGTTCTCGGCGGGCGTCAGGCGGGTGAGCCGACGCGTCGCCTTCTCGGCGGCGCGCATCATCTCGTCCGCGGTGTCGTAGTCGCCGGAGCGGGCCGCGCTGGTGGCCGCCGACATCAGCAGGCCGCCCCAGACGCGCACGCCCTCGGCTGTGCCGTAGTGCTCCCGTTCGACCCCGTCAGCGGCATGAACGGCCAAGCGCTCCGCATCATCAAGCCGATTCTGGCGCTGGTAGTTCCACGCCACGCTGTTCGAGATCATGGGGGCCAACAGCGGGTCGGAGGACCGCGAGGCGGCATCCATGGCGCGTTCCAGGGCGGACAGTGCAAGATCCGTCTTGCCCAACCGGACGGCGAGATGGCCACCGAGCTGAAGTGCCTTGCCGAGCGCGGCCTGTCCTGCCGCCCGGTCGTCCACAGAACCAACGGCAGCGGCCAGGCGGGCATCCGTGATGATGCCCGGCAGAACATCCGTCAGGCGGCCGAACTGGGCGCCGTGGTACAGGGTCCAGCCATCCGCGAGTTCCCGCCGCAGCAGGGAAACAGACAGGTGCTCCACCGCGTCCGGCTCCGGAGGCGGGGCGAACAGCGGCGGCATGATGGCGCGACGCACACCGACCAGTTGGGGCGGATCCGCATCGCCGGTCGACGGGACGCCGGGCGGATCGCCGAGCAACGCGGTCAGTTCAACGCCCAGCCCCTCCGCCAGCGCATGCAACGTCGGCAACCGCGCGCTGTGCTTGCGGTGTTGTTCGAGCTTCCTTACCACGTCGACGGACAACCCGGAGCGCGCTGCCAGCCCTTCCTGCGTCAGGTCGGCCAGCCGACGCAGCCGCGCCACCCGGTCACCAAGGTGATCGCCCATAGGCAGAGGCTACGCCTTCGAAGGCGCACTGCCTGCGTCCCAGCCGCTCCCGCGGCCAACGCGGACAGCGGCAGCGGCTCCGCCGCCCGCGCCTCGTCGTACCGCCGGGCCAGCAGTTCCGCCAGCTCCGGCGCCGCGCCCAGTACCGGCGCGAGCACGTCCGCCCGGGCCTCGGCCGCACCCTGCACGATGCGGTCGGGCAGGAAGCCCGGGGCGATGACGTACGGGGCGACCGCCACCCGTTCGGCGCCGTCCGCGCGCAGGGCGCGGACGGCGTCGGCCGTACGGGGTGGAGCCGCGGAGGCGAACGCGGGCCGCACGGCGCACCATCCCGCGGTGCGCCGCCACTCCCGCGCGGTCTCGGCGACGCTCGCGATCGCCTCCGGGTCGGAGGAGCCCGCCGCGGCCAGCACGACGCCCGTGCGGGCCCGTTCGGCGGGCAGGTGCAGCCCGGCCGCCGCCATCCGGCGGTCCAGCGCCGCCGTCAGCAGCGCGTCCGGGCCCAGTACGCCGCCCTGCACCACGCGCAGCCGCGGCAGCGCGGCGCGTACCTCGTCCAGCACGGCGGGGATGTCGGACTTGGCGTGGAAGGCGCGGGCCAGCAGCAGCGGCAGCGCGACGACGTCCCGTACGCCTTCGTCGTACAGCCGGCGCAGCGCCCGCGGCACGCGCGGGGCGCAGTGGTCCAGATAGCCGACCTCCACCCGCGCGTGCGGCCGCGCCGCCGCCACCCGCGCCGCGAGCGCGGCGACGGTGGCGGCGTGCCGCGGGTCGCGGCTGCCGTGGGCGACGATCAGCAGTACGGGATGCATGGCTCGCAAAGGTTAGGACGGTCCGGTTGGGGAACGGTTGGGCGGTTGGGGACGGGACGGGACGGGACGGGACGGGACGGGGCGGGCCGCGCCGGGCGGCGGCGCGGGCGGGCTCAGACGTTGATGCCGCACTCGGTCTTGGCGAAGCCCGCCCAGCGGCCCGCGCGGGCGTCCTCGCCGGGGGCGACCCGGCGGGTGCAGGGCGCGCAGCCGATGGAGGGGTAGCCGTCGGCCAGCAGCGGGTTGGTGAGCACGCCGTGCTCGGCGACGTAGTCCTGCACGTCCGCCTCGGACCAGCGGGCGATCGGCGAGACCTTCACCTTGCGCCGCTTGGCGTCCCAGCCGACGACCGGGGTGTCCGCGCGCGTGGGCGACTCGTCGCGGCGCAGTCCGGTGGCCCAGGCGTCGTACGCGGCGAGGCCGTCCTCCAGCGGCTGCATCTTGCGCAGCGCGCAGCACAGGTCGGGGTTGCGCTCGTACAGCCGCGGGCCGTACTCGGCGTCCTGCTCCGCGACCGTCAGCCGGGGCGTGAGCGAGACGACGTTGACGTCCATCACGGCGGCGACCGCGTCGCGGGTGCCTATGGTCTCGGGGAAGTGGTAGCCGGTGTCGAGGAACAGGACGTCGACGCCCGGCAGGACGCGGGACGCCAGGTGCGCGACGACCATGTCCTGCATGGACGAGGTGACGCAGAAGCGCTTGCCGAAGGTGTCCGCCGCCCAGCGCACGATCTCCAGCGCGGGGGCCTCCTCCAGTTCGCGGCCGGCCCGCTCGGCAAGCGCCGCGGTATCCGTGTCCGCGTCTTCGATGACCGTCATCGGTGGTGGTTCCCTCCATCGCTGTCGGAACGCAGGCCGTCGGCCAGCAGCCCGAGGAACGAGAGCTTGAATGCGCGATTGCAGGACCTGCACTCCCACGTGGCGTGCCCCTCCGCGGCGGGACGCAGGTCCTCGTCGCCGCAGTACGGGCAGTAGAACGGCGCCGCGCGCCCGCTCACCGGAGGTCCTCCTCGCCGGCGCGCGCCGCCCACTGGGCGAACCGCTCGCCCTCCGCGCGCCCGGCGGAGTAGCGGGTGAGCACGCGTTCGACGTAGTCGGGGAGCTGCTCCGCGGTGACCTTCAGGCCGCGCACCTTGCGGCCGAAGCCCGGGTCCAGCCCGAGGCCGCCGCCGAGGTGGACCTGGTAGCCCTCGACCTGCTCGCCGTTCTCGTCGGTGACCAGTTGCCCCTTGAGCCCGATGTCCGCCACCTGGATACGGGCGCAGGAGTTCGGGCAGCCGTTGACGTTGATGGTGATCGGCTCGTCGAAGCCGGGCAGCCGCCGCTCCAGCTCGTCGACCAGCGCCGCGCCGCGGGCCTTCGTCTCGACGATCGCCAGCTTGCAGAACTCGATGCCGGTGCAGGCCATCGTGCCGCGCCGGAACGCCGACGGCGCGAGCTGCAGGTCCAACGCCGCCAGCGCCTCGCGCAGCGGCTCGACCCGGTCCTCCTCGACGTCGAGGATGAGCATCTTCTGCTCGACGGTGGTACGGAGCCGGTCGGAGCCGTGCTGCGCGGCCAGCTCGGCGATCTTCGTCAGCGTGCCGCCGTCGACGCGGCCGACGCGGGAGGCGAAGCCCACGTAGTAGCGGCCGTCGCGCTGCCGGTGCACCCCGATGTGGTCGCGCCAGCGCTCGGCGGGCACCGTGGGCTCGGGGCCGTCGGCGAGCGTGCGCAGCAGGTACTCGTCCTCCAGCACCCGGCGGAACCTGTCCGGGCCCCAGTCCGCGAGCAGGTACTTCAGCCGGGCCCGGTTGCGCAGCCGGCGGTAGCCGTAGTCGCGGAAGATCCCCA
The DNA here is from genome assembly GCF_039531005.1 of Streptomyces synnematoformans. Lineage (NCBI taxonomy): Bacteria > Bacillati > Actinomycetota > Actinomycetes > Kitasatosporales > Streptomycetaceae > Streptomyces > Streptomyces synnematoformans. Next base: position 25,344 of record NZ_BAAAPF010000036.1, on the reverse strand, counting down.
CGACGGCCTCGAAGACGTCCGGCACGTCCGCCAGCGACGCCCAGGCCCCGAGCCGTTCCCCCAGCCTGGGGTTGGTGGACAGCCCGCCGCCGACCCAGACGTCGAAGCCCGGGCCCAGCTCCGGGTGCTCGACGCCGACGAAGGCGACGTCGTTGATCTCGTGGACGACGTCCAGGAGCGGGGAGCCGGAGACCGCGCCCTTGAACTTCCGGGGGAGGTTGGAGTACGCCGGGTTGCCGACGATGCGCCGCTGGATCTCCTCGATGGCCGGGGTGCCGTCGATGATCTCGTCCGCGGCGATGCCGGCGACCGGGGAGCCGAGGACGACGCGCGGGACGTCGCCGCACGCCTCGGTGGTGGACAGGCCCACGGACTCCAGCCGGCGCCAGATCTCCGGGACGTCCTCGATGCGGATCCAGTGCAGCTGGATGTTCTGCCGGTCGGTGAGGTCCGCGGTGCCCCGGGCGAACTCCTGCGAGATCTCGCCGATCGTCCGCAGCTGGGTGACCGTCAGCCGGCCGCCGTCGACGCGGATGCGGAGCATGAAGTGCTCGTCGTCCAGCTCGTGCGGCTCCAGGATCGCCGTCTTGCCGCCGTCGATGCCGGGCTTGCGCTGGGTGTACAGCCCCCACCAGCGCATCCGGCCGCGCAGGTCGGCGGGGTCGATGGAGTCGAAGCCGCGCTTGGAGTAGATCGTCTCAATGCGTGTCCGCACATTGAGACCGTCGTCGTCCTTCTTGAACTGCTCGTTGGCGTTGAGCGGCGTGAAGTGGCCGGCGGCCCACTGGCCTTCGCCGCGGTGGCGACCGGCCTTGCGGCGTCCGGCCGCGGTGGGGCGCGAGGAGGAGTTAGCCATGGCAGGGGTGTCCTTAAGGCAAGCGAGGTGGCCGGCCGGGGTTGCGCACGAACCTGTGTGACCTGCGTGAACGGTTCTCCAGCAGGGGGCTGAGCAGGGGCGCGCGCAAGCGTCCGCGACGGTGGGGACGGCTGGGCGGCGGCGGGAGGTCGGCGGTGCTGTGACTTTCAGCCCGCCGGACAGATGGCGCTGGACATGCGGCCGAGATCGACGTGACGCCGACTCACCAGGGCGACTCCAGCTCGATCCATGAAGAGAGCGTGGCATGGGGTGCCGCGGATCGTCCACAGTAATCCGCCATGCGGACAATACGGTCTCGGCATGTGGACATTCGGCCGTGCGACGCTACGTCCGGGGGGCGCTGCGGGTGTCGCTGCGAGGGCCGGCCGGGGTGTCCTCGGTCCGTACGTCGAAGACCCGGAAGCCGCGGCGCCGGTAGTTGTCCAGGGCGTACGGGCCGTCGTCGCTGCAGGTGTGCACCCACACCCGGCGCGTCCGCGCCCGCCCCGGCCACCGCTCCGCCAGGTCCCAGGCGCGGGCCGTGCCGACGGAGAGCAGGTGCCCGCCGATGCGCCGGCCGCGGAACGCGGGCAGCAGCCCGAAGTAGGTGATCTCCACCACCCCGTCCGGCTGCCCCTGGAGTTCCAGGTACCCGGCCGGCGTACCGCGCTCGTACGCCACCCACGTCTCGGTCCCGGGCGCCTCGACGAAGGCGCGCCACCGCTCCTCGTCCCACCCCAGCCGGTCCGTCCACGCCACGTCGGCGCCGACGGCCCCGTACAGGTAGCGGCTGAACCCGGGCGAGGGGACCGCGGCGCGTACGACGGTCAGCTCGCCGGCCGCGACGGCCGCCGGCTCGGCCGCCGGGCTGAGGTCGTCCGCGGCGGTCTGCTCCAGCGACCAGGTGGTGAGGGTGCTCTGCATAGGGGAATCAGACCACGGTGCACGGCGCCTTGCGGAGCCGGGTGCGGCGCAGGAATCTGCGTCACGACCCCTTGCCCGCGGGTGGGCGCCGCCCGTAGCTTATGGCAAGCGCTTTCTGTGGCCTTGGCCACCGATGTAGCACCGCACCAGGCACCACCCCGCACCACCTCGTTGCACGAAAAGCCGGATGACGAGCAGGCATCCACGGTCACCGCGCCGGTCACCCCGCGGGCGGCGGCCGAGAGCTGTTCCGAAGTCCGCAGGAACTGCCCCGGCGACGGCCACTTGTTCAACCTCGATTGGATGCATCCGAGTGACAACGGCACAGGACGACCTCAAGGCGCCCGCCGGCGTCCCGACCGCCCCCGAGCGGACGGGGCCGCGCGGAGCGCGCCTCGGCAACCAGCTCGCCGCCTTCGGCTCCGCCGTGTGGCGGCCCCTCATCGTGCTCGCCGTGATCGGCCTCGTCTGGTGGTTCGTCACCGCGCGGGAGATGGTCGAGCGCTACCTCGTCCCCACCCCCGGCTCTGTCTTCGAGGTCATGTGGGAAGACCGGTCGATGCTGGCGGAGCACACCTACGTCACGCTCTACGAGACGGTCATCGGCTTCCTGCTGGCCGCGCTGATCGGCATCGCCTCCGCCGTGCTCATCGTCTACTCCAAGACGGCCGAGCGCTCCCTGTACCCGATCATCCTCTTCGCCCAGGTCATCCCCAAGATCGCGATCGCGCCGATCCTCATCGTGTGGTTCGGCACCGGGCTCTCCCCGAAGATCATCCTGGCCGTGCTGATCGCCTTCTTCCCCGTCGTCGTCTCCGGCGTCGCCGGGCTGCGCGATACCGACCCCGAACTGCTGGACCTCTCCGCCACGATGGGCGCCAGCCGGTGGAGCGTCTTCGTCAAGGTGCGCTTCCCCGGCGCGCTGCCGCAGCTGATGGCCGGGCTGAAGGTCGCGGTGACCCTGGCCGTGGTCGGCGCCGTCGTCGGCGAGTTCGTCGGCGCCAGCGAAGGGCTGGGCTACATCCTCCTGCTCGCCAGCGGCAACCTGAACTCCGCGCTGCTGTTCGCGGACCTGATTCTGATGTCGGCGATCGGCGTGCTGCTGTTCGTCGTCGTCGAGGTCGCCGAGTCCCTGCTCATCCCGTGGCACGCCAGCCGCCGGGAGGGCACCAGCGTGACCATGGCGACGACCTGAGCCGTCCGGGGCCCGGGGCCGCCGACCGCACGGTCCGCCCGGCCCGCCCGGACCGCCCGGTTCGCCGCCACGGCGCCGCAGCCCGTATCCCGCAGTACCGGACCACCGGACCACCGGACCACCCAGGAAGGCAACGAGATGAAACGCACCGCGGCGACCCTCACCCTGCTGAGCGCGCTGCTCGCCGCCGCCGCCTGCGCCCCCGACACGTCGGACGACGACGACGGCGGCGACGACGGCGGCGACGCGGGCGGCAAGGAGGTCACGCTGACCCTCAACTGGGTGCCGTACGGGGAGCACGCCCCCTTCTACTACGGCGTGGAGAAGGGCTTCTACGCCGACGAGGGCATCGACCTGGAGATCAAGCCCGGCAACGGCTCGGGCGCCACCATCCAGCAGGTCGCCCAGAACCAGACCGACTTCGGCTGGGCCGACACCCCGCCGCTGATGGCGGGCATCGGCGAGGGCATGGGCGTCAAGAGCCTCGGGGTGTTCCTGCAGAAGGGCCCCTCCTCCGTGCAGTTCATGTCCGACCAGGACATCAAGGAGCCGGCCGACCTGGAGGGCAAGACCGTCGCGGGCACGCCCGGCGACGCGATGTACGCCACCTTCCCCGGCTGGCTCGAAGCCAACGGCGTGGACCCCTCGAAGGTGAAGGTCGTCAACGTCCAGCCCGCGGACAAGATCTCGCAGCTGGCCGCCGGCAAGGTCGACGCCATCATGGGCTTCTTCCACGACCAGGGCCCCACCATCGAGAACACCACCGGGGAGACGGTCGACTACATCCTCTTCTCCGACTTCGGCATGAACGTCCTCGGCACCGGCATCGTCGCCTCCGACAAGCTGCTGGCCGACGACCCCGAGCTGGCCAAGGCGTTCGTCCGGGCCACCACCAAGTCCTGGAAGGAGGTCGAGGCCAACCAGGAGGAGGCCGTGCAGATCATGTCGGAGGCCGCGACCGAGCCGCCGCCGGACAACGTGCTCGCCAACCAGCTCAAGGACACGCTGCCGCTGCTGGCCGGCGACGGCGGCGGGATCGGCGTCAACTCCGAGGAGTCGTGGCAGGAGACTATCGATCTGCTCGCCGACGGCGGGATGCTGAAGGAGGCCATGAATCCCGCCGACTACTGGGACGCGTCGTACGCCGCTAAGGGGTGAGCAGTGCCGCAGCTCGAAAAGAAGAAGGCCGCCGCGACCGACGCGGCGGCGTCCGCAAGCATCGACATCCGCGATGTGACGTGCACGTTCACCACGAAGCGCAGTCGCACCACGGCGGTCGACGGGGTCTCGATGCGGATCGAGCCCGGTGAGTTCGTGTCCATCCTCGGCCCGTCGGGCTGCGGCAAGTCGACCCTGCTGAAGATGATCGCCGGCCTGGTGCTGCCCACGACGGGCCAGGTCAGCCTGCTGGGCCGGCAGGTGACCGGCCCTCAGCGCAACATCGGCTTCGCGTTCCAGCGGGCGTCGCTGCTGCAGTGGCGCGGCGCGCGGAAGAACATCCTGCTCCAGGCCGAGATGCGCGGCATGGACAAGCAGGCCGCCGCCCGCCGGGCCGATGAGCTGATCGAGCTGACGGGGCTCACGGGCTTCGAGGAGGCCCTGCCGCACGAGTTGTCCGGCGGCATGCAGCAGCGCGTGGCCCTGTGCCGCGCCCTGCTGCACGAGCCGCCGGTGCTGCTGCTCGACGAGCCGTTCGGCGCGCTGGACGCGCTGACGCGGGAGCACCTGAACATCGAGCTGAACCGCATCTGGCGGGAGACGGGCACGACCGTCGTGCTGGTCACCCACTCCATCTCGGAGGCCGTCTACCTCGGCACCCGGGTGGAGGTGATGAGCGCCCGCCCGGGCCGTATCGTCGAGACGATGCCGGTGGACCTGCCGGCGGCGCGCGACTACGGAAAGGTCATGTCCGCCCCGGAGTTCGAAACCCTGGCCGCCCGCATCCGCGGGCTGCTGGGCGGGGCGCACTAGTACTCCAGCAGGATTCTGCTGTCTGACGTGGTCTTTTCGGCTCGGCGGGTGGCGGCGGTGTAGCGGGACTTCGGTTGTGCAGGGGCGGTCTCACGGAGACCGCCCCTCGATCGTGCGACGCCGCCGCACCACGTCAGCGCTTACGCCTGCGCCCGCGACCGGCGTGCGATGCGCGCGGTGCGGGGCACTCTGGGGCGCCGCGATCCGCCCATTGCGTTCGATTCATTCGATACCTATGCTCCTTCCGCTCCGCGCTCATGGCTCTGAACTGCGATGTTGTCGAACGAGGAGAGGTCATGCATATGCCACGCCGTCGTACCCTCGTCGCCGGCGCAGCGGGTGCCGTCGCAGCCGGCCGGCTCCCCTTCGCTCCCGCGCACGCCGCGCCGGCGGGTGCGACCGGCGCGGCTGGTGCGGCCGGTGCGGCCGGTGCGGGCCGCACCGAGCGGATGTACCTGTCGGGCGTGGACAGCGACCACCCCGTCGACTGGGACTTCCTGTGTACCGCGGGACGGAACAGCGGTGTCTGGGGCAGCATCCCGGTGCCCTCCCACTGGGAGTTCCACGGCTTCGGCACGTACACCTACGGCTGGAACCTGGTCCCCGAGGAGAAGGGCCGTTACCGGCACCGCTTCGTCCCGCCCGCCGACTGGCGCGGCCGGCGCGTCTTCCTCGTCTTCGAGGGCTCGATGACCGACACCGAGGCGTGGGTCAACGGCCAGTCCGCGGGGCCCGTGCACCGCGGCGGGTTCTACCGGTTCCGCCACGAGGTGACGGACATGCTCCGACCGGGCGAGGAGAACCTGCTGGAGGTGGCGGTCAGCAAGGACTCCGCCGACGACTCCGTCAACGAGGCGGAGCGGATGAGCGACTACTGGATCTTCGGCGGCATCTACCGCCCGGTGCACCTGGAGGCGGTGCCCGTCCAGCACATCGAGCGGATCGCGGTCGACGCCCGCGCGGACGGGTCGTTGCGCGTCGACGCGTACGTCTCGGGCACCGGCGCCGCCGACCGCCTCACGGCGCGCGTCACCGACCACGAGGGGCGGCCCGTCGGCGAGCCGTTCGATGCCCCGCTCACCCCGGGGACGACGCCCGTGACCCTGCGCGCGGACATCCCCGCGCCCCTGCCGTGGACCGCCGAGACCCCGCACCTGTACGGGCTGGAGGTCGAGCTGCGGGCCGACGGTGAGGTGGTGCACCGCGTCGACGAGAGGTTCGGCTTCCGCACCGTCGAGGTGCGCCCGGGGGACGGGGTCTACGTCAACGGCGTCAAGGTGGTCTTCAAGGGCGCCAACCGGCACACGATCTGGCCCACCTCAGGGCGGGCCACCAGCGCGCGGATCAGCCGCACGGACATCCTCCTGATGAAGGAGATGAACATGAACGCGGTCCGCATGTCCCACTACCCGCCGGACACCCACTTCCTGGACCTGTGCGACGAGCTGGGCCTCTACGTCATCGACGAGCTGGCCGGCTGGCAGGCGTTCTACGACGAGGAGGCCGGCGCGCCGCTGGTGGCCGAAACCGTCACCCGCGATGTCAACCACCCGTCCATCGTGTTCTGGGCCAACGGCAACGAGGGCGGCTGGAACCCCGCCCTCGACGACCACTTCGGCCGCTACGACCCGCAGGGCCGCCCGGTCATCCACCCCTGGGCCAACTTCCGCGGCATCAACACCGACCACTACGAGTCGTACGAGAGCACCCGCCGCATCCTGACGGAGGGCTCGGACATCTTCATGTCGACGGAGTTCCTGCACGGCCTGTACGACGGCGGCGCCGGGACCGGGCTCGACGACTACTGGCGGCTCATGGGCCACGAGCCGCTGGCCGCGGGCGGGTTCCTGTGGGCGCTGCTCGACGAGGGCGTCGTCCGCGACGACCGCGACGGCGCCATCGACGTGGCCGGCAACGCCGCGCCGGACGGGATACTCGGCCCGTACCGCGAGAAGGAGGCCAGCTTCTACACGATCAAGGAGATCTGGAGTCCGGTCCAGCTCGCCGAGCCGGGCCGGTTCGCCGCCGGGCTGCCGACCGACTTCGACGGGCGGATCTGGCTGGCCAACCGCTACCAGTTCACCGGCACCGAGAGCTGCGGTTTCAGCTGGCGGCTGCTGGACTTCGCGACCCCCGACGACGGCCGCGCCGGCCACACCGTAAGCGCCGAGGGCGAGGCCGTCGCACCGGAGATCGCCCCCGGTGCCGAGGGCGTGCTGCGCCTGCCGCTGCCGTCGCGGTGGCGGCGCGCCGACGCGCTGTCCCTCACCGCCACCGACCCCGAAGGGCGCGAGCTGCACACCTGGACGTGGACCGTCGCGTCGGCGGCCGACCACGCCCGGCGGCTGGTCAGCACGGGTCCGGGGCCCGCGGCGAGGGCCGCGGAGGGCGACGGCGAGCTGGTGCTCTCCGCCGGCGGGACAGAAGTGCGGTTCGACACCGCGACCGGGCTGCTCGTCGGCGCCGCCCGCGACGGGGCGGAGTTCCGGCTCGGCGGCGGGCCGCTGCCGACCACCGGCGAGGCGGTCCTTGAGCGCCTTGAGCACGGTCGCGAGGGCGCCTCGTACGTCGTGCGCGCCGCGTACTCCGGGGTGCTGCGCGCGGCAAAGTGGAAGCTGCGGCCCAGTGGGTGGCTGCAGCTGGACTACCACTACCACCTCACCGGGGAGCACGACTTCTTCGGCGTCTGCTTCGATCACCCCGAGGCGGACGTCACCGGCGTCACCTGGCTGGGCCGGGGCCCGTACCGCGTCTGGAAGAACCGGTTGCGCGGCGTGCAGCCCGACGTGTGGGCCAAGGAGTACAACGACACCGCCACCGGCGCCGATCTCTGGGAGTACCCGGAGTTCAAGGGCTACCACGCGGACGTGTGCTGGGCTTCGCTGCACACCGCCGCGGGCCGCCTCACGGTCGTCGCCGAGGAGGACGGAATGTTCCTGCGGCTGTTCACGCCCCGGGTCGGGCCGGACCCGATGCACACCGAGGTACCGTTCCCGCGCGGCGACCTCTCGTTCCTGGACGCGATCCCGGCGATGGGCACGAAGTTCGACGAGCCCGCGACGCTGGGCCCGGCGAGCGGCCCCACCCCCGCGACGGGCGACTACCGGCGCACACTCCACTTCGGGTTCGCACGCGGTTAGGCCGGACAGGCCCCAGGCGTTCCGCCCCGGCACCGGCGGTTCCGTCGCCCCCCCGGGCGCGGCGGGGCCACCGGGCCGGGTGGCGGGCGGCCCGGGTCAGCCGAGGGCGTCGCAGAGCACGTTGTCCATCAGGCGTATGACCGCCGTGAGGCCGCGGGTGATCTGGGCGGGGTCGCCGGTGCCCGTGGTGTGGACCACGACGGCCGTGCGGCCGTCCGCCGTGCCCGAGACGTACGTTTCGCTGCCCGCGCCCTGGCCCGCCGGTGTCCACACCTGGCGGCCGCACGGGAGGGTGCGGCGCATGATGCCCAGGCCGTAGCGCCCCCCGGGGACGAGCCGGGCGAAGTCGCCCGTGAGCGGGACGGAACGCAGCATCGACCGCAGCTGGGGCGGGGGCAGGAGAGCGCCGCCCAGGAGGGCGGTCGTGAAGCGTTCCAGGTCCCCGGGGGTGGAGACGATCTCGGCCGAGGCCCCGTAGAAGGTCATGTTCCGCTCCGTGGTGTCGGTCCATGCGGCGCGGCTCTCGGGGAAGCGCTTGTACGTGCGGGCGTGCGGCGCCGGCAGCGCCGTGTCGTCGGCGGGCGCGTAGGTGTGGCGCAGGCCGAGGGGGCCGGTGACGCGGTGGTGCAGTTCCCGGCGCCAGCCGTGGCCGGTGACCGCCTCGACGACCATGCCGGCGACGACGAAGTTGGTGTTGGAGTACTCCCAGTCGGGCTCGGGGTCGTCCGGGTCGGCAGGGGGGAAGCGGGGCGGCTCCGCCAGCGCCATGGCCACCAGCTCCGCGGGCTCGTAGTGGCGTTCCCGGTGGCGCTCGAAGGCCTCCCCGGTCTGGTCGAAGTCGATGAGCTGGGTGTGGTTGGGCAGTCCGCTGGTGTTCTGGAGCAGGTGCCGCAGGGTGATCGCGTCGCCGTCGTAGCCGTTGCCGGAGATCAGGCCGGGCAGCCAGCGGGACACGGGGTCGCCGAGGGAGAGGTGCCCCTCGGCCTCCAGGGCGAGGACGAGGGCGGCGACGAACGTCTTGGTGATGCTGTTGCCGCGCAGGTGGCCGTCGTACGGGGCCGGTTCGGCGGTCTCCAGGTCGGCGACGCCCGAGCGGGCGCGGGCGCGGCGCCGGCCGTCGCGGAGTCGGGCGACGACGCTGACGAAGCTGCCCTCGGCCTGGGCCCGCTCCACCTCGCGCTGCAGCGTGCCGGCGCCGGAGCCGTCGTCGGCCCGGCCGGAGGCAGCCGTGGCGGGCTGTGCCGCGGCGGCGGACACGGGGGCGGTGGCCAGTGCGGCCAGGCCGGCGCCGACGACGGTGCGGCGACGGTGGCGGTGGCGGTGGCGGTCGGACGGTGTGCGCATGCGGGCTCCTCCTCGGCGTTCGGGCAGTGTCGGCGGCGCTGGGGCGGTCGCGTGCATGCGGCTCCCGGCCGCCGCGCCGGCCTGGCCTGGGCCGGTTCGCCTCACGACCGGCTCGTGGGAGCGAGTCTGGCCGCCGGGCAGGGGCCGTGTCGGTAGCGTTCGTGCCCGTTTCGGGGTGGAGATTTGTGCAGTCTTGACGCGGAACACGCGCCCTCGACACCATCGGAACATGTCTTCCGAGAAGGACACTTCCGACGGCGCCCCCGGCTCCGACCCGCGCACGCTGCGGGCGCTGGCGCACCCGGTCCGGCTCGACCTGCTCTACCTGCTGGAGCGGGAGGGGCCGCTGACCGCGAGCCGGGCCGCGGAGCTGCTCGGGCTCACCGCGAAGGTGTGCTCGTACCACCTGAACACGCTCGGGAAGTACGGCATCATCGAGGAGACCCGCGGCGGGAAGGGCCGCGCCCGTCCCTGGCGGGTGCGCGAGATCGACCTCACCTACACGCGCGATCCCGACGAGGAGCCCGCGACCACCCGCGCGGCGGACGCGTTCGCCGCGACCCTGGTGGCCCGGGACGCCCGGGTGGTCGAGGACTTCATCCGCCGGCGGCACGGGCTGCCCCGGCACTGGCGCAACGTGTCCGCGATGTCCAGCACCCCGCTCAGGCTCGCCCCCGGCGAGCTGCGCGAGCTGCGCGCCGACCTGCTCGCCGTGCTCCACCGCTACGCCGAGCGCAGCCGCACGCCGAGCCCCGGCGCCCATCCGGTGCACACCGCCGTCTACGCCGTACCCACCGAACTCGGCGCCCTCGCTGCCGGGGACGACTGACGATGCCGCACCCCACCACGGACGCGGCTGGGGCGGCGCGCGGCGGCGCGACCCGGGTGCTGATCGCCGAGGACCCCGAGATGCTCCGGCAGGCGCTCGCCCGGCTGCTGGCGGAACGCGACACCGCGCCACCGGGCCGCCCGGCGCCGCCGCCGGGCCGACGGGAGCGCGACCGCCTCCTCGACCGGATGACGCCGCGCGAGCGGGAGGTGCTGGCCCTGATGGCCCAGGGCCGCTCCAACACCGGCATCGCCGACACGCTCGTCCTCAGCCGCAGCGCGGTCGCCAAGCACATCAACGGCATCTTCACGAAACTCGGCATACCGCCCGCCGGCCGCGACAACCGCCGCGTGCTCGCGGTCCTCGAATACCTCCGTACGGGCGCCGCGGACCCCGCCGACGAGCAGGGACCGCGCGGCCGGTGAGCGTCAGCCGGAGGCGCGGCGCCATGGGTCGGCGTTGCCGTCAGGCGCCGTCTACTGCTGGGAGAGTGCGGCCGGATCGATGGCGATCGGGAGCGGCGCTTCCAGGTGGGTGGTCGCGCCGGCGAGTGCGGTCGTCCGCTCCACGTACCCGCCGTCTTCCAGCTCGTAGACGACGAGCATGGGGGCCGGCTCGAACTCAAGTCGCCAGAAGTGCGGGATGGCGGCCTCGGCGTAGAGCATCGGCTTGAACTTGCGGTCCACGGTGCGGTTGCCGGGAGAGACGAGTTCGACCACGAGTTGCACGCCGTCGGCGTCGACGCTGACGGCGTCCTCGGCCGTCGCGCCGGCGTCGGTCACCACGAGGTCGGGCACCACGAGCCCGGAGGGCAGGATGACGTTGACAGCCTCCAGCACCTCGACCGGCGCCCTGGCCGCCTGGACCGCCGCGTGCAGGATCATGGCGAGCCGGAGCGAGGCGCGCTGGTGGCGGATGCCGGGTGCGGGGGACATGACGAGGGACTCCCCCAGCAGTTCGTAGCGCGTGGTGCGGTCTTCGGGCAGGGCGAGGACGTCGGCCACGGTCCAGGGCCCGGTGTGGTCGATGGCAACGCTCATGTCCCTTTCACCTCCTCGCCTGCCCGGCATCCGCGGGATACCCCGGCAGGCGGTACACAGCCAGCATACGGGTGCTCTCACCTGCTGACATCCGTTTCGTCATCCCGAGCGAGCCCTCGAACGCCCGTGCGGGGATCACTCCGGCGGCGGTGGCGTCCGCACCGGACGCGCGGCGCGGCCGCGCCGGGGGCCGACCCGGGTCGTGCGGCAGGGCCCGGGGTGGTTTCGGGGGGTTGTGTGTAAGGGGCATGACTCCTCCGTGGTGGGGTTATCCCCCGTACTTTCGGTGGAGCTGAGTGCCACCGGGTTCACCAGCCAGCACGATGGGGACCGCGCCCCCGCTTCTCTAGCGTCGAATCGGCAGGTGGGGGCAGTGTGCCGCCGCCGCGCACGAAGGAGAGCGACGATGGGGGCACCAACGGCGCCGAGGCATACGAAGCGGCGGCAGGGCGTCGCCGCGGCCGTCGGCGGCTGGAGCGTCACGCACCGCTGGGCCGCGGTGGGTATCTGGGTGCTGTTCGTGGTGCTGGCGACCGTCGCCGGCTCCGCGGCGGGGCGGGCGGATGTCAGCGACAGCGAGGAGGTCCCGGGCGAGACCGGGCGGTCCGCGAAGATCCTTGAGGACGCGGGGGTGGACGAGCCGGTCGGGGAGAGCGTGCTCGTCCAGTCGCCGGACGGTGCGCTGAAGGCGTCGGCCGCCGGGTTCCGCACGGCCGTCGAGGACGTGGTACGGGCCGTGGAGGGCACCGGCGAGGTGACGGACGTCGTCTCGCCGTACGACAGCGACACGATCTCCGCGGACGGGCGTTCCGCGCTGGTGCAGTTCCGGATGAAGGGCGACCCGGAGACCGCGGCGGACCGGGTGGAGCCGGTGACGGACGCGGTCGCGGAGGTCCAGGAGAAACACGGGTCGCAGGGGCTGCTGGTCGAGGAGATCGGCGGCGCCAGCATGGAGAAGACCTTCGACGACGCCTTCGGCGAGGACTTCAAGAAGGCGGAGTATTCGGCGGTGCCGATCGCGTTCGGCATCCTGCTGATCGTCTTCGGCGCGTTCGTGGCGGCGCTGCTGCCGGTGGTCCTGGCGCTGACCGCGATCGTGGCGACGATGGGCCTGATGGGCGTGGTCAGCCACGTGCAGCCGATGAGCGACGTCGCCGACTCGGTGATGCTGCTGGTGGGGCTGGCGGTCGGCGTCGACTACTGCCTGTTCTACCTGCGCCGCGAGCGCGAGGAGCGGGCCAGGGGGCGGGACGCGCGTACCGCGCTGGAGATCGCCGCCGCCACCTCCGGGCGGGCGGTGCTGGTCTCCGGGATCACCGTCATCGTCGCCATGTGCGGCATGCTCTTCACCGGCCTCGCCGACTTCGAGGCGATGGGCGTGGCGTCGCTGATGGTGGTCGCGGTGGCCATGGTCGGCTCGGTCACCGTGCTGCCGGCGATGCTGTCGCTGCTCGGTGAGCGGGTCGAGAAGGGCCGGGTGCCGTTCCTGGCGCGGCTGAAGCGGGGCAGGTCCAACGCCGGCGGGGAGAGCCGGGTGTGGCGGGCCGTGCTGACGCGGGTGCTGCGCCGGCCGAAGGCCGCGGCGGTGGTGGCCACCGGCGCGCTGGTGGCGATCGCCGTGCCGGCCCTCGGCATGAACACCGCGAACCTGACGCTGGACCAGGAGTTCGGCGACTCGCTGCCGATCGTGCAGACCTACGACCGGGTCAACGAGGCGTTCCCCGGCGGCTCCGACCCCGCCGAGGTGGTCGTCAAGGCGGACGACATCACCGCGCCCGAGGTGCGCAGGGCCATGGCCGACTTCGAGGAGCAGGCGCTGGCCACGGGCGCGTCGAAGGGGCCGATCGACATCGAGGTCCACGACGACAGCAACGTGGCCATCATCGAGGTGCCCCTCGTCGGCGGTTCCGACCAGGACCGGGCGGAGAAGAGCCTCGCCCTGCTGCGCGACGAGATCCGGCCGGCCACGCTGGAGGCGGTGGACGGCGTCGAGGCGCCGGTCGGCGGCCAGGTGGCGGGGAGCAAGGACTTCAACGACCAGCTCGTCGGCGCGGTGGTGCCGGTCTTCCTCTTCGTGGTGGCCTTCGCCTTCCTGCTGATGCTGATGGCCTTCCGGTCGCTGACGATCGCGATCACCTCGATCCTGCTCAACCTGCTGTCGGTGGGCGCCGCGTACGGCGTGCTGACGATGGTCTTCCAGCACGGCTGGGGCGCGGGCCTGGTCGGCGCCGAGGGCGTCGGGGCGATCGTCGCCTGGCTGCCGCTGTTCCTCTTCGTCATCCTCTTCGGGCTGAGCATGGACTACCACGTGTTCGTGGTCTCCCGGATCAAGGAGGCGCGGGCGCAGGGCCGGAACACCGCGGACGCCATCTCGCACGGTGTGATCACCACCGCGGGCGTGGTGACCAGCGCGGCCGTCATCATGGTCGCGGTGTTCTCGATCTTCGGAACGCTGTCGATGCAGTCCATGAAGCAGATGGGCGTGGGCCTGGCGACGGCGGTGCTGATCGACGCGACGATCATCCGCGGCGTGCTGCTGCCCGCGGTGATGTCGCTGCTCGGCGAGCGCAACTGGCACTTCCCCAGGGCGCTGCGCTGGCTGCCCGACCTGGAGCACCACGAGCCCCGGCCGGTACCGACGGGTAGCGTTCCGCCGCCGGTTCCCGCAGACTCTCCGTTGGTCGAAGGGAGCCGCCGATGAACCTGCCGTTCGGCAACTACCAGAACGAGATCTACCTGAACGGCCTGGCGGACAGGCTGCCGCCGTTCACCACCGACCTCGCCGCGCTGGAGCAGTCCGCGCGCGAACGGCTGGCGGACGGTCCGTTCTGGTACGTCGCGGGCGCGGCCGGCTCGGGCGCCACCGCCCGGGCCAACCGGGAGGCGTTCGACCGGGTCCGCCTCGTCCCGCGCATGCTGACCGGTGCCACCGAGCGGAGCCTGGCCACCACGGTGCTGGGCTCCGCGCTCCCCGCGCCCGTGCTGCTGGCGCCCGTCGGGGTGCAGTCGATCGTGCACCCCGACGGCGAGTTGGCCACGGCCCGCGCCGCCGCCGCCCTCGGCGTGCCGATGGTGATGTCCACCGCCTCCTCGTACTCCATCGAGGAGGTCGCGGAGGCGAGCGGCGCGGGGCCGCGCTGGTACCAGCTGTACTGGCCGAACGACGACGAGGTGTGCGCCAGCATCCTGGCGCGCGCCCGCGCCGCGGGCTTCACCGCCCTCGTCGTCACCCTCGACACCTGGACGCTGGCCTGGCGCCCGCGCGACCTCGACGCCGCGTACCTGCCGTTCATCCGCGGCGTCGGCACCGCCGTGGCCTTCTCCGACCCGGCGTTCCGGGCGGGGCTGGCGAAGCCGCCGGAGGAGGACCTGGGGGCGGCGGTGCTGCGCTGGGTGCCGATGTTCACCGGCACGGACCGGACGTGGGACCGGCTGCCGTTCCTGCGGGCGCACTGGGACGGGCCGATCCTGCTCAAGGGCATCCAGCACGTGGACGACGCCCGCCGGGCCGCGGACGCGGGCATGGACGGCATCGTCGTCTCCAACCACGGCGGCCGGCAGGTCGACGGCGCGGTCGCCGCGCTCGACGTGCTGCCGGAGATCGCCGAGGCGGTCGGCGACCGGGTCGAGGTGCTCTTCGACTCGGGGGTGCGCACCGGAGCGGACGTGCTCAAGGCCCTCGCGCTGGGCGCCCGTGCGGTGCTGTACGGCAGGCCGTACGCCTACGGGCTCGCCCACGGCGGCGAGGAGGGCGTGGCGCACGTGCTGCGCAGCCTGCTCGCCGACCTCGACCTCACCCTCGGACTGTCGGGTCACCGCTCGCCGGCCGGACCGGGGCCGGACGACGTGCGGCGCCTTCCGGGTTGATCGCCCGCAGCGCGTAGCCCGCGAGGGTGGCGGCGACGTAGCTGACGACGGCGTACACCGCGCCCGGCATGGCCATCTCGGTGCTGTCCAGCAGCGTGGGGCTGATCGCGATGGTCATGGCCAGCCCCACGTTGTGCATCCCGATCTCGAAGCAGCACGCCACGGCCTGCGGATGCGCCGCGCGCACCAGCCGGGTGGCGCCGTAGCCGACGGCCAGCGAGACCAGCGTGAACAGGAACGTGATCGGCGCAAGGTCCACGAACGAGTCGGTGATCCGGTCCCGCTCGACCCAGGCGACGCCGACGATGACCAGGAACAGCCCGAACAGGGACGCCACCCGGACCGGCCGGTCGATGCGCTCGCGGACCCGCGGGGCGCGGGCCCGGGTCAGCATGCCGAGCCCGACGGGGATGAGCACGATCGCGAAGACCTGGAGGATCTTGTCGTAGTTCAGCCCCAGGGAGTCGCGGCCGACGTCGAAGTACTCCAGCGAGAAGTTGACGATCAGCGGCAGGGAGAACAGCGACAGCCCTGAGTTGACCGCGGTGAGCGTGATGTTGAGGGCCACGTCGCCGCCGAAGAGCCGGCTGTAGTAGTTGGCGATGGCCCCGCCCGGCGAGGCGGCGAGCAGCATCATGCCCACCGCGTACGCGGGCGCCAGGTCGAAGGCCAGCACCAGCCCGAAGCAGGCCGCGGGCAGCAGCAGCACCTGGCAGACCAGCGCCGCGGCGACGGCGCGGGGGTGGTGCCGCACGCGCCGGAAGTCGGCGAGCGCGAGGCCCAGTCCGAGGCCGTACATGATCACGGCGAGGACGACGGGCATCATGACGGTCGTTACCGGGGAGTTCACACGCACAGCCTGCTGGGTGGCGCGGTGCGCTGTCCATGCCGCCGGGGCGGCGGTAAACCGATGGCGCCTCCGCTTGCGCTCGCCCCAGGATGGTCCGCATGCTTGCGACCCTCCTCGCCTTCCTCGGGGCCTGCACGCTGATCGCCGCCACACCCGGCCCCAGCACGGTCCTGATCATCCGCAACTCGATCCACAGCCGCCGCGCCGGGATGATGACCGTCCTCGGCAACGAGACGGGCGTGTTCCTGTGGGGCACGGTCGCCGCCTTCGGCCTCACCGCGCTGCTGGCGGCCTCGCAGCTGGCGTACGACGTGATGCGCTGGGTCGGCGCGGCGGTGCTGGTCTGGTTCGGGGTGCAGGCGCTGCGTGCGGCGCGGCGGGGTACGGCGGCCCAGTTCGCGGACCGGGCGGCGGAGGAGGTGACGTCGTGGCGCGCGTACCGCTCGGGGCTGCTGCTGAACCTGGCCAATCCGAAGGCGGGCGTCTTCGCGATCTCGTTCCTGCCCCAGTTCGTGCCGGCGTCGGCGCCGCAGCTGGCGACGACGGTGGCGTTCGCCGCGCTCTGGGCGGTGTACGAGGTGGGGTGGTACGGGGTGTACGTGTGGTTCGTGGGCCGGTTGCAGGGCGTGCTGTCGCGGGCCGGGGTGCGCCGGCGGCTGGAGCAGGTGTCCGGCACGGTGCTGGTGGCGCTGGGGATCCGGCTGGCCATGGAGCACTGAGGGCGGCGGGCGCTACGGCGTGTGCGAGGGGGCGACCGGCAGATAGCCGAGGTCCACGGGCCCGCCGCGCGGGCCGGCGAGGAGCGTCGCCAGCGGCGGGGGCCACAGCGGCTCGTACGGGTCCGCCTGCTCCGCCGGCGGCCACCAGCGCCAGCCGAGGATCCGGTCCTCCGGGTGCCGGGCGACCGCCTCGGGGGTGGGCTCGCGGCGCGCCCCGGCGGCCAGGTAGATGTGCTCGTGCTGGCGCACCGGCACGCCGAGGCGGGTGAAGTCGTGCTCCCAGGTGCACAGCAGCTCGCCGGCCTCGACGTCCGTCCAGCCGGTCTCCTCGTGCAGCTCGCGCACCGCGCCCGCGCGCGGGCTCTCGCCGGGGTCCAGGCCGCCGCCGGGCGTGGCCCAGTGGATGCCGGCCTCGGCGTCGTCGTAGCGGAACATGAAGATCGCGCCGGTGGGGTCGAGGAGCGCGAGCCGGGCTGCGCGGCGGGGTGTACGCATGCGCCGACCCTAGACGAGCGGGTCCGGTGCGGCGGCGTGTCGATCATTTGTCACGGGTCCGTACGGGAACGGAAGCGCACTGGACACCCGGTGTAGCCCGTCCGACAATTCGAGGGTGTCCGGCTTCGACCACCCCACGCATTCCGCCTTCCCCGTGTACCCGGCGGGGGGTCCGCGCGTGTCCGACGAAGAACGGGACCGGGCCATCGAGTTGCTGCGCGACGGCGCGGCGGAGGGCCGGCTGTCGCAGGACACGTTCCTGGCCCGCATGGAGCTGGCGCTCGCCGCCCACTCGCACGAGCAGTTGGCGGCGCTGACCGCGGACCTGCCGCCGCGCGAGGGGCGGTTGACGCGGGCGATCCTCGGCACGGTCGCCAAGGCGTCGTCGCTCGGGGTGCGGGTGAAGCAGGCGTGGCAGGCGGAGCGGCTGCCGCCGCTGATGCTGCCGGCGCCGGGCGCGTTCCCGCTGCGCATAGGGCGGGATCCGCGCAACGGGCTGCGGCTGGTGGAGGAGACCGTCTCGCGGATGCACGCGGAGCTGCGCTGCGCGAGCGGCGTGTGGCTGCTGCGGGACCTCGGCTCGACGAACGGCACGTTCATCAACGGCCGCCGGCTGACGGGCGAGGCGCCCGTCCGGCCGGGCGACCAACTGGGCTTCGGGCACACCCGCTACCTGCTGACGGACCGCTGACCGCCGCGCGGATACGGGCCGGGACCGGCGGCCGGGCCGCGCGCCGACCGCACGGCACCGCGCGGCCGGCCCGTACGGCCCGGCGCCGCCGCCTCACCCCGCCGCCAGCACCTGCCTGACCACCGGCCCCGCCGCCTCGTTGCCGTGGCCGCCCGCCGGCACCACCGCCGCCGCGGCCACGTCGCCGCGGTACGCCGTGAACCAGCTGTCCGGCAGCTCCTGCCCGTCGACCTCCGCCGACCCGGTCTTCGCCCCCGCGCCGGCCCCGAGCCCGAGGCCCGCAGCCGTGCCGTGGGTCGCCGTCAGCTCCATCATCCGGCGCAGGTCCGCCGCCACCGGGGCGGGCAGCGGCTCGGCGGTGGCGAGTTCGCCGTCGTGGAACGAGCGCGGGAGCAGCACCGGCTGCCGGAAGCCTCCGCTGGCGACGGTGGCGGCGACGGACGCCATGTTCAGCGGGTTCATCTGCACCCGCCCCTGGCCGATGATCGCCGCGGACTTCTCGTCGCCCTCCCCGGCGGGCACGCTCCCGTCGAAGGTGGTCACGCCGGTGTGCCAGTCGTCCTCGCCGAGGCCGAACCAGCGGCGGGCGGTGCCGGCCAGCTCGTCGTCGGCCAGCTCGTCGCTGAGCGAGACGAACGCCGTGTTGCAGGACTGCGCGAAGTCCTCGGCGAACGTGGCGTCCTCGTTCGCGCCGCCCTCCGCGTTGGTGAACGTCATGCCCTGGTCGTGCGCGTAGGTGCGGGGACAGCTCACCGGCGTCTCGGGGGTGACGCCCCCGGCCAGCAGCGCCGCCGCTGTGATGATCTTGAACGTGGAGCCGGGCGCCGTGGCGCCCTGCAGCGCGCTGTTGAACTCCCCGTCGTCCTGCGCGTTCGCGATCGCCAGGATCTCGCCGGTGGAGGGCCGCACGGCCACGACCGACGCCCGGGGGTGCTCCCGCACCGCCTGTTCCGCCGCCTCCTGGACGCCGGCGTCCAGCGTCGTCGGCAGCTTCGCCGGCCGGCCCCGGGAGACGTCGAGCAGCGACCTGACGACGCCTCCGCCGGAGTCCTCGACGAGCACCTCGATCCCGGGCCTGCCGCCCAGCTTCCCCGCGTACCGCTCGCGCAGCTGCGCCAGGACCGGCGCCAGCGAGGGGTAGTCCTCCCCGCTCAGCGTCCCGCCGTCCGCGCCGACCGCGACCGCCCGCGGGGACTCGCCCTCCCGCGTCACCAGCCGCCGGTCGCCGGCCAGGGCCGGATGCACGACGGACGGGTCCCAGTCGACCAGCGGCCTGCCCGTCGTCCGGCCGCGGACGACCGTCAGCCGCGAGTCGTACGTCCATGTCCTGGCGTGCCCCCCGGCCACGACCCGCGCCGTGACCGAGAACGGCACCGTCGCGCCCTTCGCCGCGCCCGGCTCCAGCGCGACCTTCCGCACCTTCGCCCGGTTGAAGTACGCGCCGAGCACCGGCTGCGCCTCGGCGGCGTAGTCCGTGAGCCGGGCCGCGGCGGCCGGGCGGCCGGCGGCCCAGGCGGCGAGGAAGCCGCGGGCGGTCTCGCGCACCTCGGCCGCGCTGGGCGGGCCGGTCTTCACCTCGTCCCCGCCCCCGCCCCCGGTGTCGAGCGCCCGGTAGATGTTGGTGACGCCGAAGACGGCCAGCGCGGCCATCCCGGCGAGCGCCAGGCATAAAACGGCTTTGGCCCCGGTTCGCATGCGCGTCCCCCCTGCAGATTGCGGCCCCTCCCCCGGGCCACCGACGACTCTACCCGCCGGCTCCGCCGGCCGGCGGTTGCACTGAACCATGGTTCAGGTTCTAGGTTCTACGGTGCGGGCCGCCGCACCCGGCCGCGCACCACGAGACGGGAGAACCCGATGGACATGCAGGCCACCGCCTGGCAGTCGCTCCACAGCACGGTCACCGCGCAGCGCGACAAGCGCCCGCTGTCGCGGGCCGGACTCGGGCGGATCTGGCGGTTCGCCCAGCCGCACCGGCGGCTGCTGAGGTGGTTCCTGCTGCTCAGCGTCATCACCGCGGCGCTGGCGGTGGCCACGCCGCTGCTCGCCGGCCGGGTCGTGGACACGATCGTCGGCGACGCCGACGAGGGCCGGGTGGTGTCCCTGGCGCTGCTGATCGCCGGGATCGCCGTGGCCGAGGCCGGGTTCGGGCTGCTGGCGCGCTGGCTGTCGGCGCGTATCGGCGAGGGGCTCATCCTGCAGCTGCGCACCGCCGTCTACGACCACGTCCAGCGCATGCCGGTCGCGTTCTTCACCCGCACCCGCACCGGCGCCCTGGTCAGCCGGCTCAACAACGACGTGCTCGGCGCCCAGCGCGCGTTCAGCAACACCCTGTCCGGGGTCGTCGGCAACCTGGTGACGCTGCTCCTCACGCTCGCCGTCATGCTGCGGCTCTCCTGGCAGATCACCCTCCTGGCGCTCGTGCTCCTGCCCGTCTTCGTGTTCCCCGCCCGCCGCATGGGCGCCCGGCTCGCCCGGCTGCAGCGGGAGGCCGCGGCCCACAACTCCGCGATGGGCACCCAGATGACCGAGCGCTTCTCGGCCGCCGGAGCCACGCTCGTCAAGCTGTACGGGCGGCCGGAGCGGGAGTCGGCGGAGTTCCGGGAGCGGGCGGCCCGGGTGCGCGACATCGGGATCCGTACGGCGATGGTGCAGACGCTCTTCATCACCGCCCTCACCCTGGTCTCGGCGCTGGCCCTCGCCCTCGTCTACGGGCTCGGCGGCTTCCTCGCCCTGCGCGGCAGCCTCGACGCCGGCGCCGTCGTGGCCCTCGCCCTGCTCATCACCCGCCTGTACGCGCCGCTGACGTCGCTGGCGGGGGCGCGGGTGGAGGTGATGAGCGCGCTCGTCAGCTTCGAGCGGGTCTTCGAGGTGCTGGACCTCAAGCCGCTGGTCGCCGAGCGGCCGGACGCCCGGGAGGTGCCGGCGGGGCCGGTGGCGGTGGAGTTCGACGCGGTGGACTTCGGCTACCCAGCCGCCGACAAGGTGTCGCTGGCGTCGCTGGAGGAGGTCGCCGTGCTGGACGGCACGGCCGGCGCGCAGGTGCTGCACGGGGTGTCGTTCCGCGCGGAGCCGGGGCGGATGGTCGCCCTCGTCGGCTCCTCGGGCGCGGGCAAGTCGACGATCGCGCAACTGATCCCGCGGCTGTACGACGCGGACGGCGGCACGGTGCGCCTCGGCGGCGTGGACGTCCGCGACCTGTCCGCCGCGTCGGTGCGGGCGACGCTGGGCATGGTCACCCAGGACGGGCACCTCTTCCACGAGTCGGTGCGCGAGAACCTGCTGCTGGCCCGGCCGGGCGCGAGCGACGCGGACCTGTGGGACGCGCTGCGCAAGGCGCGGCTGGACGACCTGATGGCGGCACTGCCGGAGGGGCTCGACACCGTCGTCGGCGAGCGGGGCTACCGGCTCTCGGGCGGCGAGCGGCAGCGGCTGACGATCGCCCGGCTGCTGCTGGCGGAGCCGCGCGTGGTGGTGCTGGACGAGGCCACCGCGCACCTGGACTCCACCTCGGAGGCGGCGGTGCAGGAGGCGCTGGCGGAGGCGCTCGCCGGGCGCACGGCGGTGGTCATCGCGCACCGGCTGTCCACGGTCCGGGCCGCGGACCAGATCCTGGTGGTGGAGGAGGGCCGGATCGTGGAGCGGGGCACGCACCCGGAGCTGCTGGCGGCCGGCGGGCGGTACGAGGAGCTGTACCGGACGCAGTTCGCCGAGGAGGGCGAACAGTGCGGCGGCGGGGCGGAGTTGGTGGCGCAGGAGGCGTAGCCGGCGGGCGTACGGGGGTGGGGCGGGCGGGTCAGACGACCCGGTCCGGCTCGGGGACGGGGGCGCCCGGGAGGTGGCGGCGGGCGCGTACCGGCGAGAAGTACAGCGGGAGCGCCGCCACCACGAGGATCACCGCCCCCGTCCACAGCGCCGCGCGCACGCCCGCGAACTCACCGATCACGCCGGACAGCGCCGAGCCCAGCGCGACCGAGCCCATCAGCAGGAACCGGAAGGTGGCGTTCATGCGGCCCAGCAGCGCATCCGGCGTCAGCCCCTGCCGCAGGCTCAGCCCCAGCACGTTGTCGACGCCGATCTTCACCGACACCAGCGCCATCCCCGCGACCCCCGCCGCGCACAGCAGCGGCGACCGGCTCAGCAGCGGTACGAGCAGCGCCGCCGGTGCCACACACAGCCCCGCGGTGGCGAGCGTCCACCCGCACCCCCGCCGGGCGGCCAGCGGCCGGGCCAGCCGGGCGCCGACGAAGGTGGCGGTGCCGCAGAACACCCAGTAGACGCCCAGCAGCCAGGCGGGCAGCCCGAGTTGGCGCACGAAGAGCACCGGGATCATCGTGTTGACGGTCTGCGCACCGAGGTTGGCGCAGGCGGCGCCGAGCGCGAGCGGGCGCAGCTCACGGCTGCGCAGCACGTGCCGCAGCCCGGCGCGCATCTCGGCGGCCAGCCGCCGGGACGCGGCCGGCGCCGCCCGCCGACGCCGTGCCGTGCCGCCGCGGATGCCGGTGAGCGACACCGCCGCGGCCAGGTGGCTCACCCCCTGCGCGGCCACCGTGACCGGCGCCGTCAGCATCTCCACCAGCAGCCCGCCCACCCCGCGGCCGGCGACGCTGCCCACCGCGTGCAGGCTCACGATGCCCGCGTTCGCCCGCACCAGCGCCTCCCGCCCCACCACCTGGGGCAGACAGCTGTGCGAGGCGACGTCGAAGAAGACGGTCGCGCAGCCGACCAGCAGCACGGCCGTGTACAGGTACGGGAGCGTCAGCGCGCCGAACCACAGGGCCAGCGGCACGGCGGTGAGCAGCACGACCCGGACGAGGGCGGCGGCCACCAGCACCGGCACACAGCCGAGCCGGTCCACCCACACCCCGGAGGGCAGGCCGATCAGCAGGTACGCCGAGGTGCCGAGCGCGGCCAGCAGGCCGATCTGACCGGGGCTCGCACCGAGGCCGAGCGCCACCAGCGGTATGGCCAGATGGCCGACCTGGATGCCGATCTGGTCGGCGGCGGTGGCGGCGTACAGCCGTCGGAAGGCGGGCACGCGCCAGGGGGATGCGTATGCCATGGAGGGGAGCTTGCCGTGCCGCCGGGGCGGGGCGAAACCGGAGCGCGTTCGTCCCGCTTCGCCGGGTCCGCTACCGGTATGCTCCGCCTTTCGCGCCCGGCGGCGGGCGCGGCGCCGCGGGCGCGGCGAGCAGCGGCAGGACGTCCTCCAGCAGTTCCAGCTGCAGCCGCAGCGCGTCCCGCGGGGCCGCGCGCAGCACGGCGCGCAGGAGGTCGGCGGCGCCCGCGGGGCTCGCGAGGTCGCCCAGGTAGCGCTGGCAGGTGCCGAGGTCGAGGGAGGGGTTGGGCAGGTCGTTGGCCGCCCACAGGGTGCGGATCAGCTCGTTGGTCATGACGGCGGCCGCCCACCCCGTCTCCACGGGGTCGCCGCGCCGGCGCACGGCCCGCATCTTGGGTACGACGTGCGCCCACAGCTCGGCGTAGTGCGCCTTGACGGGCGCGGGGGTGCGGTAGCCGGCGTGGATGTCCGCGGCGTCGGCCATGAGCCGGGCGACCACGCCGTCGGGGTCGTGCAGGGCGACGCCGTCGAGGAAGGCGTAGCCCCAGGACTCGTCGCCGACGCGGTCCGGCGCGAAGCAGGACCGCCACCGGTCGGCGGTGCGGGGCACCAGGTCGACGGGCAGCGGGCGGCGCCGGGACCGCCAGGGGGGCGGGTGCACGGGTTCGCGGGCGGTGACCACGAGAACGTCGAGGTCGGAATCGGCACGTCCGGTTCCGCGGGCGAGGGAACCGGACAGCAGGACGCCGCGGACGTCGGGGTCCGCGCGCAGTTCGGTCAGCACCACCTCAAGCACCGTGCGGTGCAGGGGGGTGGGAAAGGCAGCGGTGGTCATCTCGCTCCCGGGTACGGCCCAGCGGGAGCGTAGCAGCCGCGCCACCGAGCGTGCGGGCCGGGGTACGCGAGGGTGCCGGCGGGCGCCGAAAACGGTGTGCCCGGGCGTCGGGCGCGCGGCTATGCTGGGCCGCGGACGTGCATCCCAGGTACATCCCAGGCAAGGAGACGTCGTGGCAGGCTGCTGCTCCGCGGGCATCGGCGGGTACACCCGTCTGTGCACCGGTGGCCACGCCGGTCTGCGGAATACGGCCCACGTCCTCCTGCCGTACCGTCCCCGCGTGGTCCCGGCGCCCTGACCGGCAGCCCGGGACGGCACTCCCGCTGAGCGACTCCGTCGCAGCCCCCGCGGTCCGCGCGCCCTGAGCGCGCACGCCGGGCGTTCTCCCGTGACGTCTGCACCGCCCCGCCGAGGGCCGACGTCGTGCTGCCCGGCCAGGGCCATCCGCCAGTCCAGGAACGCACTTTCTTCCGGAAGGACGGCCGGCTGTGGCCCGCTCTCACCGACGCGCGCACGCGCGCGCGGATTCCGATACGAACCGTCGTGCCGGCGACGACGCCCGCACGAACGCGGGCGGCGACGCCCGCACCAACCGCCGCCGCGGCTCCCCCGCGACCGGCCGGGGCGCGCGCCCCGGCTCCCGGTCCCGCACCCTGTCCCAGAACTTCCTGGCCAGCCGGACCGTCGCCGAGCGCGTGGCGCGCCTCGCGGCGCCGGAGCCGGACGGCGGGCTCGGCGGGCTCGTCGTCGAGGTCGGCGCCGGCAGGGGGGCGCTGACCGAGGCGCTGGCCCCGCGCTGCCGGGAGCTGATCGCCTACGAGATCGACCGCCGGCTCCTCGGCGGGCTCCGCGCCCGGTTCGCGGCGCACCCCCATGTCCGCGTCGTGGGGCAGGACTTCCTCACCGCCCGGCCGCCGCGGGAGCCGTTCGCGGTCGTGGGCAATGTCCCGTACGCGCGGACCTCCGACATCGTGGACTGGTGCCTGCGCGCGCCGCGGCTCGACGCGGCGACGTTCGTCACCCAGCTCGAGTACGCCCGCAAGCGGACCGGGGACTTCGGCCGTTGGAGCCTGCTGACCGTGCGGACGTGGCCGTGGCACGAGTGGCGGCTGTGCGGCCGGGTGCCGCGGGAGTGCTTCCGGCCGGTGCCGCAAGTGGACTCGGCGGTGCTGCGGATCGAGCGCCGCCGGCGCCCGCTGCTGCCGCGGGGCGAGGAGGCCGCGTACCGTCGCATGGTCGAGGCGGGGTTCGGCGGGGCGGGCGGCACGCTGTTCGCCTCGCTGCGCCGCGCGGGCCACCCGCCGGCGCGGCTGACGGCGGGCTTCCGCGCCGCGGCCCTGCCCAGGGACACGGTGGTGGCGTTCGCCACCCCCGCGCAGTGGTTGACGCTGCACAAGACGTTGCGCTGAAGCCTGCGGCCTGCGGCCAGCAGGGCGGCGTACCGCCGGGGTGCGCCGGGCCCGCGCGGCAGCGGGCCCCGCTGCCGCGCGGGCTTCGCGGCACCGCACCAGAGCCGGCGACGTGTGCGGCGC